>JAYTOS010000040.1:0-14504 GCA_043747705.1 Bacteroidota bacterium | reverse complement strand
TTGTGCTTCATTGTCCCTGCCCCTTTCTCCCGATCCGTGCAGGAACATAATTAATGGATAGGCTTTTCGTTTTTTATATTTTTCGGGATAAAGGATGCGGTATCGTAATGTATCCGTTCCTTTAATAAATAATTTCTTTTCGTATGCATTCGGGTCTTGCGCAGATGCAAGCTGACACAGTAATAGCGTTAATACAAAGGCAAGCATCGTTTTCATATAGAACGTTTTATCGCCCGCCTTCTTTTCAGCAGGCAGACAGGTTACAGTTTTTGTAAATACGCAGCCAGGTTCATAATCGCCACCGATACCACATTCACCTGTTCTGTTACTTCTTTCCAGTTGCGCTGTTCAATAGCCTCACGAACACCCGGAATGGTTTTTACACCATAGCCGGTATAAAAACCGGGCGCATATAAAGTATGTTTGTACCAACTCCTGCGCGGCAGGCCCTGTGGTGCCAGTAATTGCTGTTCGGCCTTGTATAATGCTTTGTTCATGGCCGCATGGTCGGTATTGTTCGCCATAGATCTACTCCATACTTGCGATAATTGGTTAGTGCTCTTTTCCAGTTCTGCTAGGGCATTTTGCAAAGGTGAAAAATCTATATATGGCACTTCCGCTTTTACGGATGGTATTTTTAATTTTTCCGTAGGATCGTTTGCCAGGGCGTATGTATTGGCTGTAATAATTTCATTTTCAGTGGCGGTGTTTTCGCGCATCTGGTCTGTCTTACTCATCAGGTCCTTTACGTATCCGTTGGCTGCTTTATAAAGGCTGCGGAAATCAAAAGGCAACGCATCCGCATCGGCCATCCGCAATGCTGCACGGCCGGCAGTTTTTGATAATGCAACGCCATATTCAAAAGTCGGGTCTTTAAAACGCAGGTAATCATTATACGAATCATAAATGGAATGGTACTCGCCACCTTCGTTCTCCCCGCCAAAACCAAGATCAAGCGATGGTATACCAAGGTGCTGAATAAAAGATGAATAATCAGACCCTGAGCCCATAGCATTTACCGTAATCGTGGTTTTACCCATCGCTTCTTTTTTATCCTTTGCAGAAGAAGCCGCTATCGTATTGAATGCTTTGGCCCTTTCAAATACACTCACTTTTGTTTGCGGATCTTCCACATCTTTACTGATTTCTGTTATCAGCGTTTCTAATGCATGCGATCCTTCCACATTTAAAAAACCCCTTCCGTTACTATCCGAATTAATATACACAACCGCTTTCTGTTGCAGTTCAGCTGCATGATCTTCCACCCATTCTGTTGAGCCGATCAGTCCCGGCTCTTCCGCATCCCAGGCACAGTAAACGATTGTACGTTTGGGTTTCCATCCGTTTTTTACCAATTGTCCTATGGCTTGTGCTTCTTCCAGTAACGCAGCCTGCCCGCTTATCGGGTCGTTCGCGCCATTTACCCATGCATCATGGTGGTTTCCGCGAATCACCCACTCATCAGGAAATTGCGAGCCTTTAATCATGGCGATTACATCATATGCAGGGCGTAATTTCCAATCAAAGTCTACTTTCAAATGCACTTTCGTTTTTCCCGGGCCAACATGGTATGTAAACGGCAGGCCTCCCCGCCAGCTATCCGGCGCCACTGGGCCATCCAATGCTTCCAATAGGGGTTGGGCATCATGATAGCTGATAGGCAGCACTGGTATCTTTAATAAATTCGGGGCCTGTAAACGGTCCAACCGTTTTGCATTTTCGGTGGCTCCAATATTTGGCGTTAATGGATCGCCGGGATAAATCACCATATCCATAATAGATCCGCGTTGAACACCATATTCATTTTTATAGGCCCCCTTCGGATACACATCTCCCTGCACATATCCATCGTCTTTAGGGTCAGAATAAATAATACAGCCGATGGCGCCATGCTCCTGCGCAACTTTCGGTTTTATGCCCCTCCAGCTATGCCCGTATTTGGCTATTGCAATTTTTCCCTTCACGTTAATACCAAGACTTTCTAATTTTTCATAGTCTTCGGGCAAACCATAGTTCACAAAAACAACATCACCCGTTACATCCCCATCTGCACTCCATGCATTGTAAGTGGGTAATTGATCTGCGGGCTGGTCCGAGGTTCCGTCTTCTTTCAAAGCGGGCTCTTTTAATAATGCTTTGTAAATAGTGGGCGAAGTCATTTCCAAAACCCGGGTCACAGGTGTAGGAAACAGCACCTGGTAGGTTTCAATTTTTGCATCCCATCCCCAGCTTTTGTATTTGGCTAAAATATTTTCTGCTACCGCTTTCCCGCCAGGCGAACCCACATGGTGTGGCACGGTTGATAATTCTTTTATTGTTTGCCCGATCCTTTGCGCACTTAGCAGGGCGTCAAATTTTTGTTCGAGCTGTTTTTGGTCTGTGCCTGTCTTGTCTGTAAAACCCGTTATACTTTTTTGTGCCAATACCGGTTGATACATTCCAAGCATAACCAAGAGACCGCCTACTATTATTTTTCTCATGTTTTGGGGATTGAAAGATGTACTTGCAATTTATGAAATAACTGGTTGGTTTGTTAGCCGGCTTTCGTTTTCATGGCATCTTCGTTGTGTCACTCCCTTTTACGCCGGTAGTGGTGGCATCTTTTTTCATTTTTGCTTCTGTCGCAAATCATGCAGGGCCAGAAAAATAAAAGGCTTCGAACAAATATCGAAGCCCTTTATTCTTTACCCGTAAAACTATTATTTAAACTTCGGCGGATGCATATCATCCCACTCCGTTACATCCTGGTATGCTTTGGCCGCCGATAATAGGGTAGCTTCATCATATAATTTGCCTATCAGCGTAATGCTGGTGGGCAAATTATTACGCTTATCAAAGCCGGTTGGTATACACACTACCGGATGACCGGTTAAATTGGTAATAGCGCCCTGGTTACCACTTCCCCGGGTAGGACAAATCATTACATCGATTGTATTCATTACCTCATTTACTTTCTGCATTAGCAGGTACCGGTGCCTGTTGGCATTAATATATTCTACTGCAGACATTAACCGGGATACCCTAAAACTATTAGGCCAGTCAAATTTTCCCTGTTGTGTCATCTCGTCATCAATGTTGTTCCGTGTAAATTCATCAAAAGCCGCTGCACATTCCGCACTAATCACAATATCCATGATGTTGAAATTATAAACCCCGCTATCCGGAAAGTTAACCGGTATCAGTTCAACGCCCATTTTCTTATAGGTTTCCAAAACTTTCCATTCGCTGCGGCTGGTATCTGTTATCTTGTCAAAATAATTTTTTGCGTAGGCTACTTTCAGTTTTTTAATATCAGTATTCTGTTTGTAATTAAATGGTTTATTCACGGCACTCATATCATATCCATCGGTTCCGTGGATATAATTAAACACAACCGCCGCATCTTCCGCACTCCTACAAATAGGGCCCACTTTATCAAGGCTCCAGCTTAGTGTCATTGCGCCACTTCTACTGATACTTCCGAAGGTTGGCCTTAACCCGGTTGCCCCACACGTTGAAGATGGTGAAACAATTGAACCCCATGTTTCAGTACCAATGGCAAAGGGTACCAGTCCCGCAACAGTGGCAGACGTTGATCCGGCAGAAGAACCCGATGATCCTGTTCCTGTATTCCACGGATTTTTTGTACGACCACCGAACCAATAATCACCCATAGCTAATGCGCCAAGAGTAAACTTCGCAATTAATACGGCACCAGCTTCTTTTAATTGTGTGTAAACAAATGCATCTTCGTCAATCGTTTGATTTTTATACGGTGCGGCGCCCCAGGTTGTTTTGGTTCCTTTTACAGAAAACAAGTCTTTTAATCCATAAGGGATCCCGTGCAGGGGGCCACGGTATTTTCCGCCATCCATTTCAGCATCTGCTTCCTGCGCCTGTTGCATGGCCAGGTCTTCGGTAATTGATATGACACATTGCAGGGTATCACCATGTTTTTTTATCCGCTCAATAAAAAATTGTGTCAAAGCAACCGAACTGATTTTTTTGTTTTTTATCAGTGAGGCAAGCTGAAGAAGGTTATAAAAAGCGAGGTCGTTTTTGTTTGCCGGCATTTGTACATTCGACGGGATATTCCATTTCACCGGTAGTTGCTTCTCATTAAAGTGCATACCTGGTAAAACCGGGCTCTGCCAGAGGCTCATCGGCACGCTGTTTTTAAGCGATTGCTTGTGCATGAGTTTGTACCCCGCAAGGTTTTCCTTTACACCATCGTACATGGTGTCTATTTCCTTTTGTGTAAATGAAAGGTCGAGGACTTTCGCCGCAGATTGTATGTCTTTGGTAGTAAGGGTGTCTTGTGCAGACGCTGCAACGCTTATTAGCATCGCAAACAGGATGGCCATTTTTCTCATACAGTAGATTTATGCTTTGGTTTGGGTTGGTTGTTCTTTCTTTTGCTACAAACGCCCGTAATAAGACAGAAAAAAGCTGTTTTATTTTGGCTGTTATATCAATACATTAAAAATACTGCATCTATACTTATCATTGCACTTCCGCAAAAGTATTTCCCTGTTTCAAATCCCCTGTTTCAAATCCTTTTTTGAACCAATACATTCTTTGTTGAGATGTGCCGTGTGTAAACGCATCCGGAACCACATAACCCTTGCTTTGTTGTTGCAGCCTGTCGTCTCCAATGGCATTCGCGGCATTCAGTGCCGATTCAAGATCGCCGGTTTGTAAAAAATTTTTCATTTTCTGGTTCCGGTTGGCCCATACCCCTGCATAAAAATCTGCCTGCAGTTCCATTTTTACAGACAGCTTGTTTGCTCCTGACTCGCTAAGGTTTTGCCTTTGTTGTGCCGCTTTATCGAACGTGCCAGACAGGTTTTGAATATGGTGGCCAACTTCATGTGCTATTACATACGCCATTGCAAATTCGCCGGGCGAATGAAAGCGGGTATTCAATTCATTAAAAAAAGATAGGTCAATATATACTTTTTGATCGGTGGGGCAGTAAAACGGCCCCGTAGCGGCACTGGAAAAACCGCAGCCCGATTGTGTTTGTTCGGTGAATAAAACCAACTTGGGTTCGCTATAGGTTTTGCCATTTTCTTTAAATATCTCTCCCCATACATCCTCTGTATCCGCCAATATCACTCTCGAAAAAGAAGCCAGTTTTTCTTCTTCTGCACTTCTTGGTACAGCAGATTGTGTTTGCTGCTGCCGCGATACCTGGTTTACCACGTCAGACGGGTTTCCACCCAAAAGCAGGTAAATGATGCCAATAACAATGGAGCCGATCCCGCCACCGAGGGCAAGGCCGCCACCACTTATTCCCCGGCGGTCTTCTACGTTACCGCTTTCTCTTCTTCCTTCCCAAAGCATAATTTCTGTTTTAACCATCTATTAAAAAATCATACCCGGCCCAGGGAATAAGACTGCTTAACGTCAGATCAGCTTAACCCATACATAATCATCTATTACTTCGTTGTTTTTTATAGCAGCCTTCCGGCTGATTGCTCCCAGGTGAAACCCGTTTTTTTGTAACACTTTCATCGAGGATTTGTTCTGTTCAAATATATGGGCTTCTATTCTTACCACATCTAATCGTGTTTCAATAAAATCAACCAGCAGTCTTACCGCTTCTGTGGCTATGCCATTTCCCCAATATCTTTCGCCAACAAAATATCCGATTTCTATGTTTTTTCTTGATATGTCCTGCTTCGTTATACAGCCTATACTTCCTGCTATATTTCCTTTGCAGACAATTGCAAAGTTTACAACCGGATTCTGATCATTAACGTGTGCTATCCATTGCAGGGCATCCATTACTGTGTATGGGCTCGGCAATGCATCACGCACATTGTTCCAGATATTTTTATTATTCGCTACCAATGCCAGTTCCTGTGCATCCTGTTTTTGCCATGGGCGTAATACCACGTTATTCATTGTCTTTAACTTTCCTGTTTAAATAATCTGTATAATCGGGCAGGGCAGATTCATACTCTTCGTGCATAAAGGGCGAGGTCATAATAAAGTCTGCCGTTGCCCTGTCGCAGGCCATCGGAATATTCCAGGCCACACATAAGCGTAACAATGCTTTTACATCACTATCGTGCGGCTGCGCCTCCATCGGATCCCAGAAAAAAAACATCATATCAATTTCTCCGTTAGCAATCATAGCGCCAATTTGCTGGTCGCCCCCGAGAGGACCACTCATTAATTTTTTCACCGGCCTGTCCAGTGCTTCCTCCATTAGTTTTCCGGTTGTTCCGGTTGCCACCAATTCATGTTTTGCCAATGCTGCTTTGTTATGCACGGCCCATTCCAGAAGGTCAGCCTTTTTATTGTCATGCGCCACCAGGGCAATTTTTTTTCGCTTCCCTAATATTTTAATTGATGACATTGCTTTGTGTATTGATACCTTTTATGAAGATAAGGTAACCGTAGCTGGTGCACATTTATCAGAATAATATCCCGCTTATGTTTTCCAGCGCACTGCACACCAGGCGGATAAGGGATGAATAATTAAAATGATAATGATAATAACAATCGGGATATGTATAAGCCACAACAAGGCTCCCATCAATAAGATATAAAGTGGATATAAAAGCAATAGTGCGCCAAATAAAACAGAATCGAAAAACACGGTTCCTTTCGTTTTTTTCTTTACCAGTTTTCGCACTGCCACATATAATGGCAAGTGTAAAGTATGGCCGATTATTCCGGGAAGCCAGAGCAATATTTTTTTTATACCGATTATTGCTTCGGCCCTGGGTATATAAATGTTTTTTTCAATTTCATTATGTAATACCATATTGAATTCCCTGATATTTTTTGCCTCTTCTTCAAAAAGAAAAAACAACCCGACCGAAAGTGGTTCACCAATATTTATATTGATTGTTTTTCCAAAACGAGTAAACGAATTATAAGCAATACCAAGCGGGAGGATCTGCAGACCCGATTTCTCTTTGCTGTCAAGCGCAATTCTTGCCGCTCCTTTTTTGAATGGTTGCAGTTCGTGTTTCTGAACGCAAATACCTTCAATAAATATTAACACGATACCATTAGCCGCTAATATTTCTTTGCTTCTTTGAAAAGCACCTTCATTTAAAGAAAGATTTTCCTTTCCCTCGCTTAGCCTGTAAACGGGAATCATGTTCAACATTCGCAGCAACAGGCTGTGCCAGGGCTTATTAAATGCGTCGCCCCGGGCCAGGTAATGTACCGGTCTTTCGAATAGGGCCCCGATAATTGTGGCATCTAAAAAAGAGTTTGGGTGGTTGGCAGTTATTAATAACGGGCCTTGTGTTTTTAACAGCTCTTGGTTTGTTATTTTTATTTTGGGACAAAAAATTGTTAGTGCAAGTCGAACCGCTATTTTAATCAATGGATAGAGCAATGCCGTATAATTATTGTTCTAATGTAAGGAATGAATCCGGGACCTTTATTCTTTTCATTTCAGGTATTTTTTTCCTTATTGCTTGTTTTTATCTATTTTTTTCTATTTCATTTTAGTTTTTTTCTATTTCGGTGAAAAATACAAGCCTTTTTTCTTCGATATTTTTTTTTCAGTAAACCCTTTTTCATTTTGAAAATAAAAAAACCACCCCTTTTTTAGAAGAGGTGGCCTTACTAACTAACCCATCGAAAAAAATTTATGCTTCGGCCACAGCTTTTGCTTCGCTGATCTTGGCCCTGATTTTTGCTTCAATTTCATTGGCAAGTTCGGGGTTATCATGTAGCAGGTTCTTAACCGAATCCCGGCCCTGGCCCAGTTTGTTACTTTCATAACTAAACCAGGATCCGCTTTTCTGAACAATCCCCAGTTCCACGCCCATATCTACAATCTCGCCTACTTTACTGATCCCTTCGCCGAAAATGATATCAAACTCCGCCGCGCGGAAGGGCGGCGCTACTTTATTTTTTACCACTTTTACTTTTACATGGTTACCTACTGCTGCATCCCCGTCTTTGATCTGTGTCATCCTGCGGATATCCAGGCGAACCGAGGCATAGAACTTTAAGGCATTACCACCGGTAGTCACTTCAGGATTGCCAAACATCACACCGATTTTTTCGCGCAGCTGGTTAATAAAAATACAGATCGTATTGGTTTTATTAATCGTAGCCGTCAACTTACGCAAGGCCTGACTCATTAATCTTGCATGCAGGCCCATTTTACTGTCTCCCATTTCACCCTCCAGTTCGCTTTTGGGAACCAGTGCGGCAACAGAATCTATCACCACCACATCCAATGCACCGGATAAGATCAGGCGATCGGCAATTTCTAATGCCTGTTCACCATAATCCGGTTGGGATATCAGCAGGTTATCAACATCTACACCCAATTTCATGGCATAGGAGCTGTCGAACGCATGCTCGGCATCTATAATAGCACACATGCCACCCTTTTTCTGTGCCTCTGCAATAACATGAATTGCAATGGTGGTTTTTCCGGATGATTCCGGTCCGTATATTTCAATAATCCTTCCTTTGGGTAAGCCACCTACGCCCAGTGCGGCATCAAGACCAATTGAACCGGTAGAGATCACCTCCATCGGGTCCTGGCTTTTCTCGTTCATCATCATTACACTGCCCTTACCGTAATCCTTGTCTATCTTGTCTATCGTCAGCTTTAACGCCTTCAGCTTTTCTACATTACTCATGGTGTTTAGAATTTAAGAGTCAAAATTAATGGAGACATAAAAGTAGTGGTTTTTACTTATACACACTAATATTTTTAGTATTTTTTTGGCTAACGGTTTTAGTTTGTTGTTTATTGTTGTTATTAGCCTAAAATTAAGTGCTTGTAGTCTCGCAGAAAAGCGTATTTATACCTGTATACAGTGAGATTTTAACCCTTTTTCGGCAAAATAAGGCGTTGAATGATTAGAATTTAACATAGTTCCGGATAGGTTGGCTGTATTTTTGCACGTTGACTTATTGGTCTCCCATATTCCAATAAATAATGCGTTGGTTCATGTATAAAAATATCTCCTTTCTTGTTATTATGCTACTGGTCTTCTCTGTGGGCCATGCGGAAGGTGACTGGAAATTGAAAACCGATAAAGACGGTATTAAGATCTTCTCTAAAAAAGTATCTGATTCCAAAGTAAATATTATTAAAGTTGAGTGTGAACTGGCAGCCACTCCCAGCCAGTTAGTTGCGGTGATCCTGGATATCAACACGTCTGACCAATGGCAGTACAATACTAAAAACTTCTCTATTGTAAAAAAGGTTTCTCCTTCAGACCTATATTATTATGCTGAGATAAATTTTCCATGGCCCACCTCTAACCGTGATTTTGTTTCGCACCTTACTGTTAACCAGGATACGCGAACCAGGGTGGTTACCATTGATGCGCTTACTATTGCCGGTATGGTTCCCGTCAAATCAAATATCATCCGTCTTAACCGGTCGAACGGCAGGTGGACCATTGTTCCGGTTGAAAAAAACCTGGTTAAAGTAGAATATATATTACGTGTAGATCCCGAAGGGTCTGTTCCTGACTGGCTAACCAATCTTTTCTCTTTCAAAGGGCCGTTTGAAACATTTAAAAACCTGCGCCGGCAATTAAAGAAACCAGCTTATGCTTCTGTAAGCCTTCCTTTTATTATTGATTGATTAGGATCTGATCTTTTCTGTTACGCCTTTTTCTCAGCCACAATATAAATCCCGTAATACTAAGGGCACCGCCAGTTAATCCAAACAGGCAGTAAATAATTTTTACGGGTAGTCCGCCATATTTTCCAAAATGGATTTGCGAGTTGATTATATCGTAGCGGCTATCGGCATCAATTTCATTTACAAATGCGGTCTTCGAAATATTTCCTGCACTGTCCAAAAAAATAGCATCCGCAAATTTTTTGGAATGTATGAACGAATTGTTTTTACGGCTTCCATAAACAGCCGTTTTACCCCGCTTACTTTGCGCAAAGTAAATTACATGCTTCGTAAAATCCGGATATTTTTCTTTGGCCACTCCTAATGCGCTGTCCAGTTCAAAAAACAATGGGGGTGATGGTTTTAAAATAGACGTATATGCTTTTTGTGCTGCATAAAATTCTTTTTTAAAAACATAACGCTGCATCCACACACCAGTAATGCCGATCATTAAATTAAACAACAGGGCATACACGCCGATCAGTTGGTGAAGGTTGGTTTTTGTAAATACCGCACTGTTACATAAAATAACCAACAGTATTTTTTTTCGGTACATGATAATTCCCGTAATAATACTGATCAGGAATACGACACCAAAAAATCCCAGCAACCATTCTCCCTTCTTTTGTAAATGAAAAGAATTGTGAAAAGCAGACAGCCAACTCATGAAATTATTGGTTATATCTTTACTGCCACCACGTGTTTGTAAAACTTCTCCTGTTTGTGGATGAAGAAAAACCTGCATACTTGCGGCTCCGTTCTTGTAAGAAGAATCGTAAACGGAAAAAATAAATGGTTGTATTTTATTTTCGGCAATCTGGCAGCTGCTTATTTGTGCATATGGATAGTGTTTTTGCAGGCTATCGAAAGCCTTGCCGGCTGATAAAATACTGTCGTTACGCAACACTGTTACAGAAGGATATTGTAAACTGTCCAGCTCGTCGTGAAAAACCAGGGCCACACCAGACAATGACATCAGCAAAATAAAAATTCCGGCTAATAACCCTGCAACAGAATGTATGCTGTACAAAAAACCCTTTTTCATGATTGATTATTTTTTGGCTTTCTTGTCGATCATTGGTTTAAATAAGAGAAAAACGAAGAAAAAGAGATTTCCTTTTTATACTCTTTTTCTTCGTTTTTCTCTTATCGAAATAGTCAGTATTTATTTATTTTTTCCACCCAGCCACAACAAACAATTAATGATCATTTTGTTTTGTTCCTCACTACCGAATGATGATGAAAGTTGTTTATTGGTTTTGTTTTCATAGTCCATATCGTTATGGCCCATGTTTACATACACCATTTTATAGCGGGTGTTTGTCCATACCACGGGATAATAACCGCTATGCCATATTTCATGTGGCTTAGGCCCCGTGCCCAATGGAAAACTTGTTGAATCAATGGCTAAAAGGATTTTTATATCCTTATTCTTGCGGAGATCGTTAGACCAGCGGTACCATTCGTTGGGTGATGACCTGAAGGTTTGTGCTGTTTTTTTTGTTGCGGGGTGTTTGGCATCTTCTACCCGCAGAATAGCTGATGTGGGCCGCCAGGTATTACTCACATACTGACCAGATCCGAGGAATTGATTGTGGTACCAATCCCAATCCTGGTTAAACGCCGAGGGGGTAAGTGCAAAACCGGCAAAATGAAATCCCATCCAGCTTCCGCCATTCTCTATGTATTTTTGAAATGCCTTTCTTTGCGCAGGATCTTCCGGCCGGGTATCTAAAAAAATGACTACCTCATATTTGGAAAGAAATTGCTCATTCAGGTTGGTCCAGTCTTTTGTAGAATCGTACGCGAAATTGTTTTTTGCTGCCATAAGTGGAAACCAGGTATTGGCTTCGTGTACAAAACTGATATGGGCAAGATCGCTTTTCGCGGTATAAAAAGCAATGACCTTAAAATTTGTTTTTTTTTCCTGTGCCCGGGCAGATAGATTAAAGAGTATTACAAAAAAAATAAAACAGGGTTTATACCCTTTAGCTAATTGAGACATAGTGTATTTATTTTTTGCTTACCTATCGCCTCATTATCCTGCTTAATATACAACCTTCTTAAATTTTTTTTACCAATCCTACCGCATAAGTGATCGTCTAAATGATAAGTGAAAAGCATATATAGTAATATCATGCAACATTCCTTGTTAAATACTCGAAATTTAAATTTAATAATACCTCTGTCCTCTCATCCAATCAATCCGGCCGCCTTACTAATTTCCATCATCCTGTCCATTGGGATCTTGGCTGCCAGGCGTATTTTTTCGTCCATTATGATTTCGGGTTGTTCATATTGCATGCAGAGATACAGTTTCTCAAGGGTATTCAGCTTCATATGCGGGCAATCGTTGCAGGCGCAGCTATTTGTGGGTGGTGCAGGAATGAATGTCTTATTGGGGCTATTCTGCTGCATCTGGTGCAGTATGCCGGTTTCTGTTGCAACAATGTATTGCGTAGCGGTATCTTTTTCTGTGTATTTTAATAGCTGCGTGGTGCTTCCAATATAATCTGCAATAGCCAATACTGCTTCCTCACATTCGGGGTGTGCAATTACTTTTGCCTCCGGGTGACGGATTTTTAATTTCGTTATTTTTTGAAGGCTGAATATTTCGTGTACCATACAGGCACCGTTCCATAACACCATATTCCTGCCTGTTTTTTTATTGAGGTACGCACCTAAATTTTTATCCGGAGCAAAAATAATCGGTTGGTCTTTCGGTACACTTTCAATAATTTTTTCTGCATTACTGCTGGTGCAGATGATATCACTCAATGCCTTTATTTCGGCTGTGCAATTGATGTAGGAAATAACAATGTGGTCGGGATGTTTATCTTTGAATGCTTTAAAAAGTGGTGCAGGCGCGCTATCGGCCAAAGAGCAGCCAGCTCTTAAATCCGGCAATAAAACTTTTTTCGATGGGTTTAATATCTTGGCTGTTTCGGCCATGAAGTGAACGCCGGCAAATACAATAATTCCGGCATTGGTTTCTCTGGCTTTCTGAGCCAGTCCAAGGCTGTCTCCAATAAAATCTGCCACGTCCTGAATATCGGGTTCCTGGTAAAAGTGGGCGAGTATGACAGCATTTTTTTCTTTCTTTAGACGCTCAATCTCGGCAAATAAATCCAGATGCGGATTAATTTCTATGTCTAAAAATCCTTTTTCTAAAATATCAATATTCTGAATGTTCATAAGCCTTGTAATAGTATTAAATAATACCTTTTTATAAAACCTAACTACTACTATTATGGGTGTGGATATCGTGATAACTTTCTTATCCCCAAACAACAAAGTTAATCACCCGTGGTTTATTAACAGCTATTAACATATTCATTCACATCATTAATGTATATGAATATTGAGATTTTTGATGTTCTTAACAAAGCTGTATAAACCGGATCACATATATATTATTTCTCTATCCACTTTTAGTTAACTGTGAATCAACAGGGATAAATGACAAGTGAGTTTGCACCGGACACTCAATTCAATACCGGGGTGATGAGTTTATTCCACCTCTTTCCACTTTTTGAAAGTAAAAAAACCGACTTCTCCACCGGTTTTCATGCTTATTCACAAGGCTTTGTGGATTTCTATTTTTGATGCCAAACGAGAAAAAATAGGGTATATCTAACAACGAATATCTTTTGATGAGTTTAAAAAGCATTCAATATTCATTATGGTCTTCCATAAATCCCTGTATTTCTTGGGTTCTGGTTGGTTTTCCACAATTTGTTCTAATGTTTTATTCCCCTATTTTTGCCTCCCGTAAAAAGCGGGAATAAAATCAGATCAAACAAATTCATACTAATTAAACTATTATGTCTGTAATTCAACGTATTCGTGACAGGGGTGCCTGGATAGTATTCGGGATCATCGCGCTGGCTTTGATCGCTTTTATCCTTCAGGATGGTGTAAAACGTGGCGGAAATGCCTTTTCCAATAATTCTGTTATTGGTAAAGTCAATGGTGAAAAGATAGAGCGCGGAGAGTTTGAAGACAAACTGGCGCTTCAGGAGAAGATGTACGGTGCGCAAGGTGCCCCCCGCGACCAGCTGATCAGCTCAGTATGGAACCAGGAGGTTGAGCAGGTTGTATTGGGGCAGGAATATGAGAAACTCGGGCTGCAGGTATCTCCTAAAGAACTGAGCGATCTCCTTTTTGGTAATAATTCACCCCTTCGCCAGGAATTTACCGACCAGAAAACAGGAGAATTCAGAGCTAATGATGCAAGGCAGGCCTTTGCGCAGCTTAAAAAAAGTAAGAATGCAGAGCAGATTAAAATGATCAATAATGTATATATCAACCCGTCTATTCAGCAAACCCTGCGTACTAAATACCAGAATTTGTTAATGCAGGCTGCCTATATCCCTAAATGGTTACTGGAAAAACAACAGGCAGATAACAATGCAATCGCGTCTTTCTCTTATGTATATGTACCCTATATTTCTGTCAGCGATAGCCTTGTGAAAGTAAGCGATGATGATATAACGGCTTACGTTAAAAAACACAGTACTGAGTTTACGAAACCCGAAGAATCCAGAAATATTTCTTATGTATCGGTTAGTGCATCTCCAAGTGCCACAGATTCGGCCAATGCCCTTAACTTGGTACTTGGCCTGAAGAATGACTTTGCAGCCGCAACGGATGCACAGGCTTTCTTTAGTAAGGCCGGAACAGATGTTCCTTATTATAACAGTTATTTCAGTAAGAGTAAGATGCAGCAGGCGAATAAAGATTCGCTCACTAAAATTCCGGTGGGTGGTTTGTTAGGACCTTACCTTGATGGACAGAGCTATGTGATTGCTAAGATGGTGGGTGTAAAACAATGGCCCGATAGTGTAAAGGTTCGTCATATACTGATTGCTACAGCGGATCCAAGAAGCGGACAGGT
>JAYTOS010000039.1:0-3356 GCA_043747705.1 Bacteroidota bacterium | reverse complement strand
CCAACTGTATAGGATGTATTTTTTGAAACAATCGTAAAAGTTGCTTTTGCATAACCTCTTTGCGCAGTAGAACCAGTACCTACTCTTACTTTCCCCCATTGATCACTATCCCAGGTATCACCCACATTCGCATTTTCTTTCAGGAAGGGATAACGGATAAAAGTATTGGGGATCGAATCAAAAAGGAACGTATAATCAAAATCAACAGTACTGTAAGTATAATACGTTCCCTTGCCATCTTTGGCAAAATAGAAGGTATCAGCCAGTGATGTTCCAAATTTGGAATACAATAAAGTGTCGCTGGGAACAGCCACCAGATCGGAGCCTGCGGTAACTTTAAAGGTATCTATGCTGCCCAGTTGCGGCGCATATCTATAGGTCCAGGTAGAACCACTTGTTGTTGGGAAGTAATCACCGTTACTGCCACTGCTGCCACCAGAGCCTCCTCCGGTGCCGCCAGTTCCGCCAACTGTAATAGAAAAGTAACAAAGGTTGTTATTAAAAAGTAAAGTAAAATCTGTTTTCTTTCCAAGTATCGGTGTACCCTTTCCTTTGATCTTCACTACCGATTGTCCGGTACTGATCGCAAAGCCTGAATCGAGAAACCACATCCCGTTTACGGTATCTGAATAAATTTTGTATTTGCCGGTAGCGGTAAAGTTTACGTTTACCAATACATAGTTGTTATTAGTTAGTGCGGTATCTACATTATAATTACCCCTGATGGTTATGTTTTTACAGTTGCCGAGAGAGTCAACCAATTCACCCTGGGCCGTACCGGAAAATCCTCCGTTTTCCAGGCTCAGTTCCTTCTTACAGGCCATGAACAGGCAAAACACAGAAAGTATAATAGCTAATCGCGGGGTGATCTTTTTCATGGATTTGTTTGTCATAATCTTCCTATCTACGAATATCAGATAAAATTTAGACCAATAACGCTGCCTGATTAGTCAAATTACCATTTTTTAATAAAAGATGTACGTTATTTAACGTAGTGGTAGCAATTTGACCAAGGGCTTCATCGGTGAAAAAGGCCTGGTGGGCGGTGATCAGCACATTAGAGAAACTCATGAGCCGCTGTATCTCATCGTCCTGGATCACATTATCTGATAAATCCCTGAAAAACAGGTGTTCTTCCTGTTCATATACGTCAATACCGAGGTAGGCTATCTGGCCGGATTTTAAGGCTTTTATGGTTGCTTTGGTATCTATAAGTGCCCCCCGGCTTGTATTGATCAGCATTACACCTTTTTGCATCATAGCAATGGTTTCGTCGTTGATAAGGTGCTGGGTCTGGTTATTCAACGGGCAATGGAGGGAAATAACATCGCTTTTCAGTACTTCCATCAATGAGTGGTATTCCACACCCAGGGCCTCCATCTCTTTATTGGCGATTAAATCGAAAGCCATCACTTTACATCCCATACCAAGCATGATCCTGCAAAATGCTTTACCAATATTTCCGGTACCGATAACACCCACTTTTTTGCCATGGAGATTAAACCCCAATAAACCATTGAGCGAAAAATTCTGTTCCCTTACCCGGTTATAAGCCTTATGTGTTTTTCGGTTTAGGGTGAGAATGAGTGCCAAAGCATGTTCGGCCACCGCTTCAGGTGAATAAGCGGCTACCCGGCACACTTTTAATCCATTGGCTTTGGCTGCTTCGAGGTCAACATTATTAAAGCCGGCACAGCGCAGGGCAATTACTTTAGTTCCTTTTAATTTGAGTTGTTTACATACCGCTGCATTCACCTGATCATTTACAAACACGCAAACCGCATCGGCATTATCAACCAGGCCAGCCGTTTGTTCATTCAACTGCGCTTCCAGAAATACAAGTTCAAAACCGAGCGTATCATTATAACGGTTAAAAAAGAGTTTATCGTAAGGTTGGGCGGAGAAGAAAAGAATTTTCATTACTTAAAGATAAACTACTGGGGGCAGAGTTCAAGTAATGAGTAGTGAGTGGTGAGTATTTAGGATATTATCACTCACGATTGACTACTCACTACTCTCTATAATATTTCCTTCAAACTTTCTTCCGTTGCCCTGATGGTGAAATCAAGGTCTTCTTTGGTAAGTGCATTATTTAGGAACCAGCTTTCAAATGCAGAGGGTGGTAAATACACGCCGCGTTGCAACATGGCATGAAAATATTTTTTAAACAGTTCATTATTGGCTGATGCTGCGGTAGCAAAATCGGTAACTGCCTGCCCGCTAAAATGCACGCTGATCATTGAGCCCAAACGGTTGATGATATAAGGCGTGCCGGATGCCTTAAATACTTTATCCAATCCCTCCTGCAGGTAAGCGGTTTTTTCTTCCAGTTCTTTGTAGATGCCGGGATTGTTTTTTAATTCGGTCAACATGGTATACCCTGCAATCATGGCAATGGGGTTACCGCTTAATGTACCTGCCTGGTAAACATTACCCAACGGTGCGATATGCGCCATGATGGCTTTTTTACCACCAAATGCACCCACCGGCATACCGCCACCAATTACTTTTCCATAGGTTACCAGGTCGGCGTTAATATGCAAACATTCCTGCGCCCCGCCGGGTGAAAGCCGGAAGCCAGTCATCACTTCATCAAAGATCAAAACAATGTTTTCGGCATCACAAATATTGCGAAGGCCTTCCATGAATCCAGGTTGTGGCAGGATGCAACCCATATTACCGGCAACCGGTTCTACAATGATGGCTGCTATTTCATTTTTATTTTCCTTTACCAATTGCTGTACTGCAGCGAGATCATTATACGCACAGGTGAGCGTATCGTTTGCCACGCCTGCAGTAATGCCCGGAACGGTTTGAATATTCAGGGTAGCTAGGCCACTGCCCGCTTTTACCAAGAATGCATCTGCATGGCCGTGATAACAACCTTCGAACTTGATGAATTTATTTTTGCCGGTATACCCCCTTGCCAAACGGAGCGCACTCATACAGGCTTCTGTGCCGCTGCTGACCATTCGAATCAGGTCAATATTTGGTGCCATACTGCGAATGAGTTCGGCCATCTGGATTTCTAATTCGGTAGGTGCACCATACGAAGTAGAATACAATGCTTTTTCCTGTATTGCTTTTACTACCGGTTCATAGGCGTGACCTAATATCATGGGTCCCCATGATGCGATGTAATCAACGTATTTATTACCATCCACATCATACAGGTAAGCACCTTTTGCTTTTTCTATAAAGATGGGTGTGCCGCCCACACTTTTAAAAGCACGAACAGGCGAGTTTACGCCACCGGGGATGGATTCTTGTGCGCGGGCGAATAGTTGTTTACTTTTTTCGTACATGGGGATTTTGTGAATGGTGAATTGTGAATAGGCAATTTATTTTTTGGAGTC
>JAYTOS010000038.1:0-10467 GCA_043747705.1 Bacteroidota bacterium | reverse complement strand
GAGAACCTGAACCGCCAGATAGAAGTGGTGGCCCAGAAACGCACCGAACTTGAAAAACACCAGGAAGAACATATCCGCCGCCTTGAGAAGATAGCCGGTTTGAGTGCCGATGAAGCTAAATCGCAGCTGATTGAAAGTCTGAAAGCAGATGCCCATTCACAAGCGTTAACATTACAGCAGGAAATCATTGAAGATGCCAAGCTGAAAGCCAATAAAGAAGCCCGTAAAATTGTTATTCAATCCATACAGCGCACAGCTGCTGAAGTGACCATTGAAAACACGGTCACTGTATTTAACCTGGAATCTGATGAGATCAAAGGACAGATTATTGGCCGCGAAGGCCGTAACATACGTGCCATTGAAGCAGCTACAGGAGTAGATTTGATTGTTGATGATACACCTGAAGCCATCATTCTTTCTTCTTTCGATCCATTACGCAGGGAAATAGCCCGTTTGAGCTTGCAGCGTCTTGTATCGGACGGCCGTATCCACCCCGCCCGCATTGAGGAAGTGGTTGAAAAAACACGCCGTCAGCTGGAAGAGCAGATCATGGAAATTGGAGAGCGCACCGTAATAGAAATGGGGATTCATGGCCTGCATAAAGAACTGGTTAGGATTGTAGGAAAGATGCGGTTCCGCTCTTCTTATGGTCAAAATCTTTTGATGCACAGCAGGGAAACCGCCAATTTATGTGGAATCATGGCCGCTGAACTGGGCATGAACCCGAAACTGGCCAAACGTGCCGGTTTATTGCATGATATTGGTAAAGTGCCCGATGAGGAAACAGAACTGACTCACGCTTTACTGGGAGCCAAATTAGCCGAGAAATATGGAGAGAACCCCGCCGTTGTGAATGCCATTGGTGCCCACCACGATGAGATGGAGATGCAATATGTTATTTCACCTATTATTCAGGCTTGTGATGCCATCAGCGGTGCAAGGCCGGGCGCAAGGCGTGAAATGATGCAGCAGTACCTCCAACGTATCAAAGACCTCGAAAACCTGGCTATGGCGTATACAGGAGTTGAAAAAGCCTACGCCATCCAGGCTGGAAGGGAATTGAGGGTAATTGTAGAGGCAGATAAGGTAACCGATATAGACAGTGATAAACTCAGTTTCGAAATAGCCCAGAAAATACAGACCGAAATGACCTATCCGGGGCAGATAAAAGTGACGGTAATCAGGGAAAAAAGGGCAATTAACGTGGCGAGGTAAAAAAATTACTAATTACTAATTAATAATTACTAATTTTTCTTTACCTTTGCCGTCCGCAAAAAATAAAAGATATGGACGCAGCAGTTCAGTTTGTACACGATCAGTTGACAACTAAGAAAAACCACCCTAAATTCAAGGCTGGTGATAATATTACCGTTAACTACAAGATTGTTGAAGGTGGTAAAGAGCGTATCCAGGGTTTCCGTGGAGATGTGATTAAATTACAGGGAACCGGTGCTACCGCATCTTTCACTGTACGTAAAATATCTGATGGTGTAGGTGTAGAACGTTTGTTCCCCATCCTTTCGCCAAATATTGATTCTATCTTATTGAACAAGACAGGTAAAGTGCGTCGTGCTAAATTGTACTATCTGCGTGAGCGCAGCGGTAAAAGTGCCCGCATCAAGGAAAAACGTTTCTAAACCTTGTTTTCAAATAAATTCAGGCGGAAGCTTAGTGCAGACTAAACTTCCGCTTTTTTATTGGGTCATATCGTGAGTAGTGAGTTGGCAAAAGGGATGGTTCCTTTCCCAACTCACTACTCACAATCATCAGTAGTATTAACATTAATAATTAATTGGGCGATATTTGTTTTGCCTTAACTTTGACTTTCTTAAAAACAAAATTTATGGGCAACTTAGGATTTCAAGAGATATTACTTATTGCAGTAGTAGTATTGGTATTATTTGGCGGAAGAAAAATCCCCGAATTCATGAGAGGTTTAGGTAAAGGTATTCGTGAGTTCAACGATGCCAAGGATAATGTAAAAAAAGAATTGGAAGAAGGAATAAAAGAAAAAGATAAAACGACCACTACACAACCGTAATTAACTCTCTCAAAAAGTATTTTAGCCTTTGTTTAGCTACACCACAATCAAAGACTATCATAAAGCATTGCAGAACGGCCAAATCACCTGTGTGGAAGTCGTTAATTCTTATTTGGGGGCTATACGAGCCAGTACACAACTCAATGCTTTTCTGGAAGTTTACGAAACCGAAGCCCTGGAACGGGCAGCTACACTGGATCTGCAAAGAACATCCGGTACTGCAATGGGTAAACTTTCGGGCGTAATTATTGGTTTGAAAGACGTAATCAGCTACAAGGGCCATTCTTTATCGGCAGGTTCACGTATCCTCGAAAATTTTACAGCTATTTACAATGGTACGGCAGTTGATAAACTATTGGCTGCGGGTGCCATCATCATCGGTCGCCAGAACTGCGATGAATTTGCCATGGGCAGTAGTAATGAAAAATCAGCATTTGGCCATGTAAAAAACGCAGCTGATCAAACACGGGTTCCCGGTGGTTCTTCAGGTGGCTCTGCAGTAGGGGTTCAGGCAGGTTTATGTATGATCAGTTTAGGAAGCGATACGGGAGGCTCTGTTCGGCAACCGGCAGATTTCTGCGGGGTGGTAGGACTTAAACCAACCTATGGCCGTATATCCAGGTATGGTCTCATCGCTTATGCTTCTTCCTTTGACCAGATAGGCATTTTTGCCAATACAGTAGATGATACTGCTTTGGTATTGGAAGTAATTGCAGGGGACGATGATTTTGACAGCACAGTATCTCAACAACCTGTTCCCGCTTATTCAGAGGTGATGCAGGCACCGGATAAAAAGTACAGGATTGCCTATTTTAAAGAAACGCTGGAACATCCGGGTTTAGACCCGGCCATCAAATTAGAAATAGAGTCGTTTATCAAAAAATTAACAGCCCTGGGGCACACTCTTGAAGCAGTTGATTTTGAACTACTTGAATATGTTGTTCCTACATACTATATACTGACTACCGCGGAAGCTTCCAGCAACCTTTCCCGTTATGATGGGGTAAAATATGGGTACCGTACACCGCTTGCTGGTATTGATCTGACCGAATTGTATAAAGCTTCCCGAAGTGAAGGGTTTGGTAAAGAAGTGCAGCGTCGGATCATGCTCGGTACTTTTGTATTAAGTGCCGGTTATTTTGATGCTTATTTCACTAAAGCTCAACAGGTTAGAAGAATTTTGAGTGACAGGACAAAACAAATTTTTTCGAACTTTGATGCCATCATTTCACCCACGGTTCCATCACCTGCTTTTAAGCTGGGCGAAAAGAGTAACGATCCGGTAGAAATGTTCCTGGCTGATATTTATACGGTATTTGCCAACCTCGTGGGAATACCCGGAATTTCCATCCCTCTCTTCAAACACCCAAATGGAATGCCTTTTGGCCTGCAGGTGATGACTTCTCATTTTGATGAGGTATCTTTACTTCGCCTTTCCAAGCAGCTGGTGGATATTGCTAAATAGGGCTGCATAACAAATATATTTTTCAAAAAAGCTGAAGCTGTAAAGTATTACTGCAGCTTCAATAGCTTATTATCAATTAAACAAAGGAATCCGGGTAACCATGCAATGGTTTGGACTAAATATCAATAATCATATCTCACTCACCAAGATAACCCTGGTGGGCTTTGCTTTTGTGGTAGGGAGCCTTGCAAGTATGTCTTTCAGGGAACCTTTGAATGGCAGCATACTGGCACAGGACTCTACTTTGAATGAAAAGGGAGGGTTTAAAAGCCTTTTCGGTAATAACAGTTTTGATGCCTCAAAACCGTATGCAGCGCAATTAAACCCCAGGGCAGTATCATTTGTGCAGGAATATATTCGTAAACAGGGCAAGGAACTGGAAAAGATGAAGACATGGGGTAAACCATACTTCGACCTATATGATAACGTACTTGGTCTGTATGGCTTACCCAGGGAAATGAAATACCTGAGTGTGATAGAAAGCCATCTTAGTTCAGGATTGGTTTCCTGGGCCGGGGCGGTTGGGCCCTGGCAATTGATGGGCGACGAAGCCAAACGGTTTGGTCTCCGCACGGGTGCTGTAGATGACAGGATGGATTTTTATAAAAGCACCCATGTAGCCGCCCGTTTGATGAAAGAACTATATGGAGAATTTGGCGACTGGTTATTAGTAGTTGCCGCTTATAATGGTGGGGCAGGAAGGGTAAGACAAGCCATCAGGAAAGCCGGCAGCAGGGATTTCTGGGACCTGCAATATTATTTGCCCGAAGAAACCCGTAACCATGTTAAAAAATTTATAGGTACCCATTATATTTTTGAAGGCAGCGGCGGCTGGACAACTATGACAGCCGGTGAAACCGTTGTGCAGAAAGCGGCTTCTGCCATTCCGCAGGAAGTGAAGTTAAGTAGTGATGAAATAGCCAATACCACTTTGGTTGAAGTAAGCGGCCGATATAATTCAATGATTGTCTCCAGCAGTTTATTGATGGACATTATACAGTTTAATAAATGGAATCCTGGTTTTGATAAGGCCTTGGCTGAAGGGAAAAAATACTCCATGCGTTTAATGAAGGAACAGGCTGCCATCTTCGAAACAAGAAAAGGAAATTTATTGATGCAATCGGTAAGGGCCTTACTGGAAGGTGCAGTTGTTGCGAAATAATCTCTATGCTCCGTGACCTCAGAGCCTCTGTAAAACTTTTTGTATCGCTGCTGCCTTTAACAAACATTCTTCATACTCTTTCTCCGGATCGCTGTAAAATGTAATACCACCACCCACCAGGTAACTTAAGTATCGTGTGTGGGCATTGTAGAGGATGCTCCTGATTACCACATTAAAATCAAAATCCTTGCCGGGACAGATATAACCCACTGCACCGGAATAAATGCCTCTTTTTGTTTTTTCATATTGTTCTATCAGTTCCATAACCTTTCTTTTGGGTGCACCCGTCATGCTGCCCATAGGAAAAGTTGCCTTTAATATGCCTGCGAAATCAATCCCTTCCTGTAATTCACCTGTTATGCTGGAGATCATCTGGTGAACCTGTGGGAAACTGTATACGCCAAACAGTTCATCCACTTTCACGGTTCCTTCTTTGCATACGCGGCTGAGGTCATTACGTACGAGGTCAACCACCATTACATTCTCGCTCCTGTCTTTTTCGCTTTGCTGTAATTGTTGTTTCAACAGTTCATCAGCTTCCGTACTATCAATATTTCTTTTGAATGTTCCTTTTATGGGTTGTGAGAGTAGCCTGTTGCCTTTTTTCTGCAGGTATCTTTCAGGGCTCGCACATAACAAATATTTTTCATTCAGTTTATAAAAACACGAGAATGGATTGGGCGAAATGGCTGTTAGTTGTTCATATAGCTGCAATGCATTTATAGAAACTTCTGTTGCATAAAATTCCTGGCAGAAGTTGATCTCGTAACAATCGCCTCTTTGTATATGTTTTAAGAGGTGTTGTATTGTACTGATGTATTCTTGCTTACTTATCCGCGGATTAACAGGAACAGTCCATGGTCCATGGTCCATGGTCCATGGATTATTGATGATTTCTTCAAAGATGATATGGGGTTCTGTTGTTAATGAAGAAATAATAAGCCGGTTATCCTGCAACTGTAAAACAATTTCGGGCTGAAAGAAAAAAATATCAGGGAACCCAATATGGTCGGGATGGGAAGAATGTAAAGGCTCGATACTGTTTTTGAGGTCGTAATTAATATGACCAAACAGCCAGTCGTTCTGTTGTTTGCAGAAACTGCTGAGTTCATCCAATATATTTTCTGTGGGATTGAAAACCTGTGCGGCGCCCACTGCCACCAAACATTCCACGCCGGGATAGTTGGAACTGTAATGGTGATTATCTAAAAAAGAACAAATGTTGAACCGGTTGGCCCAGTTCAACATTTGCTGTTTAAGAACATCAATGTGTTGTATTGAAAAAGATGCGGTTATTCTTTTCACCTTGTAAGGGACTGATGATTAAAAATCATCATCTTCTTCATCATCAAATCCACCACTTTTATCGTTGAAGAGATCGAATTCTTTAAAGTCTTCATCCAGTTTAAAGTCATCCTCTTCTTCTTTCTTTTTAGCACCAGTGCCGGTAGCTTTTTTACCTTTACTCTTGGGTATATCAAATTCATCGAAATCAGGGTCCCAATCGTCTTCCTCTTCGGGTTTTTCCCAATCATCATCAACCTCATCGGCTTCTTCCTCGTCATCATCATCTGATTTCGATTTCTTGCCGGATGCTTTTGGGGCAGATTTCTTTGCAGATGGTTTTATATCCACCTCCTCATCATCATCCAAATCATCGTCATCATCATCCAATTGCTTTTTGCTTTTAGGTGATGGCTTTGCATCAGTATTTTTTGCCGGTGTCGTTTTCGGCGTGGTGGATTTAGAATCCTTATCAGACTTCGGTGCCATATTTTCTAATAAGATTGATTGCGTAAAATTTCAACGCAATTTATTATTAACCAAAAAAATTTTTCTATCACAAAACAAATGCCAATAAATGCTACACATGTACTATCTGGTCACGGCCGGGTCCATTGGAAACAAACCTTACCGGGGCACCAATATAGTTATTAATAAAGTCAATATAAGTGTTCATGGTTTCCGGTAGTGCCGCTGCTTCTTTTATTGCCGTTGTATCCTGGTTCCACCCTTTAAAACTTTGCCAAAGAGGGTCAATTTTCATTCTTGACATCTGAAAGGGCACTTCTTTGGTTTCCTGGCCGTTAATATTGTAAGCCGTACAAACTTTCAATTCTTCAAAAGAGTCCAGAACGTCGGCTTTGGTCATAATTACCTGGGTAACGCCGTTAAGCATACAGGCATATCTCAAAGCTACCAGATCAATCCAGCCGCAACGGCGGGGCCTTCCAGTGGTAGCGCCGAACTCGTTACCTATTTTTCTCAGTTCTTCTCCTACCGAATCATCCAGTTCGCTGGGGAAGGGGCCGCTACCTACACGAGTACAATAGGCTTTGGTAACACCCATTACTTCGTTGATCTGTTTGGGTGATACGCCTAATCCAGTACATACACCCGCCGAAATGGTATTAGATGAGGTTACAAAAGGGAAAGTCCCGAAATCAATATCCAGCATACTTCCCTGGGCACCTTCGGCCAGTACTTTTTTGCCTTTGGTAATCTGATCGTTGATGAAATATTCGCAATTGATCACGTTTAACGTTTTCAAAAATTCCAGGGCCTCGAAAAATTCTTCTTCCCATGCTGAAATATCTTCAATGAAATGAAAATTATCCAACAGTTTCTGGTGTTTTAGCCTGAGTTTGATGTATTGGGTGGTAAAGCTTTTGTCTAACAGATCGCCTACACGCAATGCATTTCTTCCGGTTTTGTCCATATAAGCAGGGCCAATGCCTTTCAGTGTTGAGCCAATTTTACTTTCACCTTTTGCTAATTCAGATGCTTTATCCAAAGCCCGGTGGGTAGGTATGATGATATTGGTTCTTTCAGAAATAAACAAGTTCTTTTTTACATCAATACCATAGGCCGCCACTGCGTCACATTCTCTTTTTAAAGTAACGGGATCAAGCACTACGCCATTACCAATAATATTTACCGCATTCTGGTGGAAGATGCCGGACGGTATCTGATGTAATACCATTTTTTTACCTTCAACATACAATGTATGCCCGGCGTTAGGGCCGCCCTGGAAACGGGCAATGATATCATAATTGGGGGCGAAGTAATCAACTATTTTTCCTTTGCCCTCATCACCCCATTGTAAACCTAAAATTACATCAACCATAAAAGTCTTTTGAATCGCGGCAAAAATAGGAGTTTGTTTGGGGTTTGGAGTTTGGAGTTTGGAGTTTATTTTTATTTCAATGTTAAACATGAAATTATAAATCTAAAATAGTCTTAGTTTTCTGTGTCAAAACGATCAACTGTTTGTATTCCATTGAGCGATTTGAGGCGGGTAACCAGTTCTTCCAGTTCTTCTTTGTCGTGAACGAATACTTTAATGGTTCCTTCAAATAAACCTTCCCGGGATTCGATAGTGAGGCCGGAGATATTGATACGGAGGTCGCCGCTGATCACATTGGTAATTTTGTTGATTACGCCCACATCATCCAGTCCCACAATTTTCAATCCTGTGAGGAAAGAAATTTCCTTATTCTTGGCCCATTTTGTTTTTACCACCCTGTGACCATAGTTAGATAATAATTGGGTAGCATTGGGACAACCGGTCCTGTGAATGATCAAACCTTTACCGGTGCTTACAAAACCAAATACATCATCGCCGGGTATCGGATTGCAGCATTTGGCGAGGGTGTACATGATCTTATCGCTGCTTTCGCCAAAGATGATCAGCTCAGAATCCTTACGGTTGTAAGTTTTGTGCTGTGTGTGGTCAAGCGGTATTTCAGTAATCACCGGCTTGGGTTTGGGAATTTCTATCTTATCGCCCAATACATGAAAATCTTTCAGTTCTCGCAGGTCAATTGCTTTGGTAGCAATTTTATAATGAAGGTCAAGTGGAGAAGGCAACTTGTAGAACTGAACCAGTTCATCAATATTATATTGGCTGTACGCGGCACCAATAGCTTCGAGCTTGCGTTGGAGGGTGTATTTGCCATCTTCTGCAATCTTTCTTTTTTCTTCCCGCAGGGCATCTTTTATCTTACTCTTTGCTTTGGCAGTAACTACCATATTCAGCCAGTCTTCCGAAGGCTTTTGTTTGTTACTGGTAATGATCTCTACCTGGTCGCCGCTGCGGAGTTTATGACTGATCGGCACCAGCTTATGGTGTACTTTGGCGCCGATACATTTGGTGCCAATAGCTGAGTGGATGGAGAATGCAAAATCTAGGGCTGTACTGCCGGTAGGCAACATTTTTACCTCACCTTTTGGTGTGTACACATAGATCTCCTCGGCAAGAAAAGAGGTTTTAAAATCCTGTAAAAAATCCACTCCATCAGTATCCTGTGTACTCAGCACTTCGCGGATCTGACCAAACCATTTATCAAAACGGTCCTCATCATTGCTTCCTTCTTTGTATTTGTAATGGGCGGCCAATCCTTTTTCAGCGATCTCATTCATTCGCTTGGTGCGTATCTGTACTTCTACCCATTTACCCTGCGGTCCCATTACGGTGGTATGTAAAGCTTCATAACCGTTATTCTTTGGGTTACTCAACCAATCCCGTAAACGTTCCGGGGATGGGGTGTATTCGTCTGTGATCATTGAATATACTTTCCAGCAATCTTCTTTTTCTTTTTCAGGCGCAGAATCGAGAATTACTCGGATGGCAAATAAATCATACACTTCTTCAAATGCCACACCTTTCTTTTTGATCTTATTCCAGATGGAATGGATGCTTTTTGGCCGGCCGTAGATCTCAAAATTAAAGTCGCCGGCGGTAAGTTTTTCTTTTAAAGGACGAACAAATTCATTGATGTAGCGGGTTCTTTCCCTTTTGGTTTCGGAGAGTTTTTTAGCTATATCTTTATAAGCTTCCGGTTCCATGTACTTCATGGAAAGGTCTTCCAGTTCTGTTTTAATATTATACAAACCCATTCGATGGGCCAGGGGTGCATATACCCACACCGTTTCTGATGCGATCTTTAATTGCTTCTCACGCTTCATATGGTCGAGCGTGCGCATATTGTGCAGGCGATCGGCGAGTTTTATCAGGATCACCCTTGGGTCATCTGTGAGGGTAAGCAAAATCTTTTTAAAATTCTCGGCCTGCTGGCTGGTATTGGTATCTATTACATTTGAAATCTTGGTGAGTCCGTCAACAATCTTCGATATTTCAGATCCAAACTCCCTTTCCACATCTTCTAAAGTAATGTCGGTATCTTCTACAGTATCATGTAATAAAGCGCATATAGTGCTTCTTACACCCAGGCCAATTTCTTCCACACAGATCATGGCCACAGCAATGGGGTGCAGGATATAAGGCTCACCACTTTTGCGACGCATGGTTTTATGGGCTTCGGCTGCCATTTCAAAAGCCACACGTACCAGTTCCTTATCTCCTTTCTTCAGCTTTGGGCGAATGCTCCGCAGCAGGGCACGGTAATGCCTGATGATCTCATTTTTTTCCTGTTCAGGGTTGAGATTATATTTTGGTAAAACAGGTTCAACAAAAGTTTCCGGTGCTTGCTCCATATCTATGGCGAATATACGAAAGGGACAGGGTGAATGGGCAATTGTGAATTGTGAATTGTGAGTGGTGAAAGGTGAGTAGTGAGTAGTAAAAGGCCGATGGAGGATATTTACCGTTGCCTATTCACCACTCACCTTTCACCACTCACAACTCACGATTTTTCCATAATCGGCAATTCCCCTGCACCCAGACTTCTTACCTTTGTACACTACCATGAGTGAATTACCCAAAAAGAAAGTATTTGATGTTTCGTTGTTAGGAAGGGTTTTCTATTTTGTAAAACCCTATCGTTCCTTTTTTTACAT
>JAYTOS010000037.1:0-1089 GCA_043747705.1 Bacteroidota bacterium | reverse complement strand
CGAACTATAAATCAACCCCATGAAACTGGATATATTGGCTTTTGGTGTACACCCGGATGATGTGGAACTTGGTTGTTCAGGCACCCTTATGGCTGCCATTGCGGAAGGTAAGAAAGTGGGTATTGTTGACCTGACCATAGGGGAACTGGGAACCAGGGGTACCCCGGAAATACGTTTGGTAGAAGCCGGTAATGCTGCCGCTATAATGGGCGTGCCCATCAGGGACAACCTGGGAATGGCGGATGGTTTTTTTCAGAATGATGAAGCCAATCAACGGAAAGTGATTGAAGTGTTACGTAAATACCAGCCCGATATTGTGTTGGCCAATGCATTTGAAGACAGGCACCCGGATCATGGAAGAAGTGCCAAATTGGTAGCTGATGCTGTATTCCTTTCGGGGCTTAGAAAAATTGAGACTTTTGAAAATGGTGTGTTGCAGGATATGTGGAAGCCATCCAATGTATTTCATTATATACAGGACAGGTTTATACAACCTTCGTTTGTAGTAGACATCACCCCTTATTTTGATAAAAAAATGGAAGCGGTGTTGGCATATGCGACACAGTTCTTCAATCCTGATCTTAATGAGCCACAAACCTATATTTCTTCTTCCCAGTTTTTAGAAACAGTAAAAGCCAGGGCATTAATGTTGGGTAAAAGAGTGGGGGTAGGGTATGCAGAAGGCTATTTTACTGAAAAAACAATAGGTATTAAAACTTTTGATGCCATTATTCAACAGGTTACCTGAGCATTATTATTTAATACTGATTTTAGAATTACATAGAAACCTATAGATATGTCAATAGTAAAAGTAGGATTGGTGCAAATGAGCTGTACTGCTGATAAAGACGATAACCTTTCCAAAGCCATTCAGAAAGTACGCGAAGCCGCTGCAAATGGTGCACAGATTGTTTGCTTGCAGGAATTGTTTACGTCATTGTATTTCTGTGACACGGAAGATTATGAAAATTTTAAACTGGCTGAGTCCATTCCGGGTGTATCTACTGATGCGTTAAGTAAGTTAGCCGCTGAACTGAATGTGGTTATCATTGCTTCTTTATTTGAAAAAAGAACGCAGGGAATCTATCA
>JAYTOS010000036.1:0-3305 GCA_043747705.1 Bacteroidota bacterium | reverse complement strand
AACCTCAAAGGCAATGACCTGGTACTCGAAAATCTAAGCATCACCAATAGTTTTGGTTTTGATAATATAAACAATATGGAAGGTGTTCATATTGATTGCGCTGTTGATAGTATGAATCATTTTAAAACAGTGAAGAGAGATGGCCACCAGATGGCGTTGCGCAGTTTTGGCACCACCCGGCTAATTGTTCGTAATTGTATTTTGCGCGCTTATGGGGGTGATACTGTAAGCCCATGGAACATGGATAATGGTATGTTCTATTTTAAAGACTGCCTGATGGAAGGCGGGGTTGATTTTTATTGCCCGCGCGGATGGGCCTATGCGGAGAATTGCGAATTTGTTGCACATGGTAATGTAGCGGCCATCTGGCATGATGGTTCTAAAATAAAAGACTCGAAAACGGTTTTAAGAAACTGTGTGTTTCGGGGAGATGATGGGTTTAAGCTCGGCCGCTATCACCGCGATGCGCAATTCTATATTATCAATTGTTCTTTTGCAAAGAATATGGCAGATGCGCCCATTTATCTCAACCCTTCTAACCCACAGAATATAATTCAGTGGGGAGAGCGTGTGTATTATTTCAACAGTCATCGGCAAGGTGCCGATTATGCATGGCATGCAGATAATTTGCAGAAGGCGCCGGGCTCACCGTTGGCAGACCAAATCAACGCTAAATGGACATTTGCAGGGCAATGGCAACCTTCCGGTAGCCCTACTATAATTGATGCAAAGATATTTGCCCAGAATAAAGGGAATAAAGCGGCTGTTATACCTGAAGCCCGCAACGGAACTGATTTTCAGGCAGAGAATATGTTGGTTTACCAAAGGGCTGTTGGCGGTTGGCCCAAAGCGGTAAATGAAATAAAAGTAGATTATTCCAGGATACTAACGGATGGTGAAAAGAAATCTATCCGTGCCGACTCAATGCACATAGATGCTACAATTGATAATGATGCTACCACAAAGGAGATACGTTATTTGGTAAAAGCATATAAGCAAGCAAAAAACATCCATTATCTGCAAGCTGCAGAAAAAGGAATCCGGTATTATTTATTGGCGCAGAATGCGGCCGGTGGCTGGCCGCAGTATTATCCCGATTCGGCTTTATACAGGAGCCAGATAACCTTTAACGATGATGCAATGGTAAATGTGCTGAATGTGTTGCAGGATATTGTTGAATCAAAAAATGGTTTTGATATTATTAATCCTTCTTTCATTCCTAAAGCCAAAGAAGCGGTTCGCAGAGGTATTGAATGCATCCTGGCAACACAGATCAAAGTCAATGGAAAACTAACCGCCTGGTGTGCGCAATACAATAAGCAAACACTTCAGCCCGAAATGGCCAGGAAATTCGAATTGGTTTCTTTAAGTGGAAATGAGTCGGTGGGTATTATCCGTTTTTTAATGCGCATAAAAAACCCTTCATCCCGGATCAAACAATCCATCGTGGCTGCCATTGAGTGGTTTGATCTTGTTAAGATCAAAGGATATAAATATGTTGATATTGTTGCCCTGAACGAACCCAAGGGCAAAGACCGGGTGATAGTGGCCGATCCCAATAGCACTATCTGGGCAAGGTTTTACGAGATAGGAACCAACCGCCCTTTTTTTAGTGGAAGGGATAGTAATAAAAAATATAGCGTAACAGAAATAGAAGTTGAGAGAAGAACGGGGTATGCCTGGTACGGAACCTGGCCCGAAAAATTATTAAAAACAGAATACCCGGAATGGATAAAAAGGGTATCACAATAAATAAGTGGAACACATGCAGTTGTCGGCAAAAATATTGGAGCAGGTAAATAAACAGCAGGTAATGGTACCGGCAGATTCGTTGTTAACATTACCCGAAAAAGTATTGCAGTTTGGTACCGGTGTGTTACTGCGCGGGTTACCGGATTATTTTATTGATAAAGCCAACAGGCAAAATATTTTTAACGGAAGGATAGTGGTGGTAAAGTCAACCAATAATGGGGGCACCGATGCTTTTAAAGAACAGGATGGTTTATTCACTTTACTGGAGCGCGGTGTTGAGAATGGTATGCGATTAGAAAAAATGATGATTAATGCTGCCATCAGCCGGGTATTGTCTGCTAAGGAGGAATGGGATAAAATATTGCAATGCGCCGCTAATCCTGCCATGCAGGTGATCATATCAAACACCACAGAAGTAGGTATTGCATTGGTTGAATCAGATGCACATACAACAAAACCTGTTTCGTTTCCGGGAAGGCTGTTGAACTTTTTAGAAACACGTTATACGCTATTTGATGGAAGTGATGAAGCAGGTATGGTTATCATTCCCACAGAACTGATACCCGAGAATGGTACACAATTAAAAAATATCCTGCTTAGTTTGGCTAAACTTAAAAATGCACCCGGCCCATTTATTCACTGGCTTACGAATGCCAATGATTTTTGCAATTCTTTAGTTGATCGGATTGTACCTGGAAAATTATCGGTTGCCGACCAGTCTATTGTTGAGGGGCAGGCAGGATACCAGGATAAGTTGATGATTATGTCTGAAACCTATCGTTTATGGGCTATTGAAACAACCCGTGAAAGAACAAAAGCTATTTTATCATTTAGTAAAACAGATGCAGGCGTTATACTCTCGCCGGATATTAATAAGTTTCGTGAACTGAAATTGCGTCTGCTGAATGGTACACATACTTTTTCCTGCGGACTGGCTCTTCTCTCCGGTTCCAAAACAGTAAAGGAAGCTATGGATAATGAGCCGTTTGCCCACTATGTATCAAGTCTGATGTTGCAGGAGATCGCCCCATTGGTTGCAAAAAATGATATCAGCCCGGATGAAGCAAATCATTTTTCAGCACAGGTAATAGATCGGTTTAAGAACCCGTACATCGAACATCTGTGGTTAAGTATTACCGTACAATACACTTCTAAAATGGCCATGCGTACTGTAGCGTTGGTAGAAAAACATTATGCAAACAATACGGAAGTACCCGCGTTAATGGCATTGGGTTTTGCAGCATTTATTTTATTTATGCGGTCTGCAAAAAAAACAGACGATACATTTTATGGTGAACAAAACGGAGTGAATTACCGCATACAGGATGACAAAGCCTACCTGCTATATGCCAAATGGCATGACAGTAACAGAAATACTTTGGTAGAGAATATTTTGTCGGATAAAGCGATATTTGGTACAGACCTTACACAGTATCCGGGCTTTCCGGATGCTGTGAATTTGTATCTTACATCCTTAATGCAAAACGGAACAATAGATACCCTTCGTTCTGTTATGACAAAAAAACGACAGCATGAGTAATCCAAAAAAAATA
>JAYTOS010000035.1:0-6920 GCA_043747705.1 Bacteroidota bacterium | reverse complement strand
TTCTGCGGATTGGTGATGGCCTGTCTTTTGGCAGGATCCCCAACCTTACGCTCACCATTTTTCAGGAAAGCTACCACCGAAGGGGTGGTTCTGCGCCCTTCATCATTGGCAATCACTACTGGCTCGTTACCTTCCATAACGGCCACACAACTGTTCGTTGTTCCGAGGTCAATTCCTATTATTTTACCCATAAATTTTGAATTTCGTATTAATAATTAAATTTATTTAGGCAATCACCATGCCATCCGGCCTAAAATGCAAAATTGTCAGCCTCCAGACCCTATTATTCACATTATTACAGTTTTTGATGTGTAAAAGGGAATTTTTATGACAGGCTGTTTCTCAATAAAAGGTCTTAAATTGTACCCTTAGGAATTTAGGGCCTCTCCTCCAGAAGCCTTTAAAACACCCTTCTAAAATCCAATCCACGATTAAATCAGTGTTTATCTAACCCCCGTGTATAAACTTTTGTGAGATTTGATGAGAATTGACTTTCCCCGGTGTAAAGCGTTTTTGTTTTTGTGTACGCTATTGATGTGTTCCTCCGTTTGGTCGCAGCGTAGCAATATACATGGTAAGGTCATGAATGATTTTACCAAAGAACCCATCCCATTTGCAAGTATATTCTGGAAGAAAGCCGGCTTTGGCACTACCAGTGACAGTGCCGGTAATTTCATCGTAAGGCTTAGTCATAACCTCGATGATACTTTGGTGGTGAGTTATGTAGGTTTTGCCGATGTATATAAGCGCATCCGCAACACTACAAAAGATACCGCCAATGTAGAACTCGTACTTAGCGAACTGAAACAGGCCAATACAGTGGAAGTAAAAAGTAAATTCAACAAAGGCCTCCGGTGGTGGAAATTCATTGTTGCCAATAAGGCAAAAAATAATCCTTACAAATACCAGAACTATTCTTACGAGCTATATAATAAGATGGAACTGGATATTAATAATGTAAGTCGAAAATATTTTACAGATAAAAAACTACTGAAACCTTTTGTTTTCCTATTAGACAATATTGACAGTGTTTCGGACCATAAACCCTTTCTCCCGGTTTATATGACAGAAGCTTTATCGGATTATTATTATTCCATTGATCCGCATAAGGTTCGTGAAGAGATTAAAGCAGCCAAAACCGAAGGGATGAAAAATGAAAGCATGCTCCAGTTCATAGGTGGCATTAACCAGAAAGTAAATGTGTATGAAAATTTTACCAATGCATTGGGCAAAGAGTTCATCAGCCCTTTAAGTGATGTGGGTGATAAATACTATAATTATAAAGGGGCCGATACCCAATATATCTCGGGGCAACGTTACCTGCACTTATTATTCACACCCAAAAGAGAGGGTGAAAATACATTCAGTGGTGATTGCTGGATACATGGGGGCAATTGGGGCATTTACCGTATTAACCTTAACATTTCAGCTACCGCCAATATCAATTATGTGAACCGGTTAAGCATACTGCAGGAATTTAGCCTGCGGCCGGATAGTGCCTGGATGTTTGCCAAAGATAAAACAGTGATAGACTTTACCCCTTTCGGAAAAGAAAAACTATCCTTTATTGCCCGCAGAACAAGTACTTATAAAGATGTTAAGGTAAATGACCCATCCATTACAAAAAAACTGTCTGCAAACGCACAAAAAGAAGAAGTAATAGTGGATGAAGCAGCGAGGGATAAAGACAAACAGTTCTGGAGCCTGCAACGCCATGAGGAACTCAGTGTGAATGAGCAGAAAGTTTACCGGATGATGGATACGATAAAAACCATTCCTGCTTTTATCAGGTATACCAAAGCACTCACGTTTATTTTTGATGGACATAAGAAATATGGTGATATAGAAATAGGTCCCTGGTATAAGTGGATCAGTGGCAACCAGCTGGAACGCTTACGTACCCGGTTTGACCTTGGCACCACCGAACAATTTAGTAAGTACCTTCGCCTGCATGGCTACCTGGCTTATGGCTTTAAAGATGCCCGTTTTAAAGGACGCGCAGATGTTACCTACAGATCGCCTGGCGATAATGGCATTACGTTATTCAGTTCTTTTACGCATGACCTGGACAATGGCAGAACGCGTTACAATGATGAAGATATTACCACAGATAATATTTTCAGTCAGTTGATACGCCGTCCAAATATCCCCCAGAAATTCCTGGGCGTGGAAGAGATCAAAATAGCCATTACCAAAGAATGGAAAAACAAGTTTTCTGTACAACCCTTTTTTACACGCACCGGCTTCGAAACATTTAACCCACTGCCTACTACATCCTCATTATTAAGTCACGCGACCCAGAATCAGATCGCCAGTTCCGAAGCTGGTTTACGATTGAGATATGCACCCGGCGAAAGAACGTTTGCCCGTCATAGGAAAGAGGTAAAACTAAAAAGTAACCTGCCCATATTTGAAGTGCGAGGGGCATGGGGTATCAAAAACGTGTTTCAATCAAACTATCAGTACCTCCGTTTAAATGCCAACATTTCACAAAACATTCGCATACCGCGTTGGGGCAAACTTAATTATATGGTATATGGCGGTAAAATCTTTACAGATGAATCGCTTCCTTTTATGTTATTGGAAACCCATCCCGGCAATGAGATCTATTATTACAATAAACAGTCTTTTAACCTGATGAACAGGTTTGAATATGTGAGCGACAAATTTGCGGGTATCAATATCGAACATAACCTTGAAAAGAAATTCCTGAACCTGCTGCCTTTTATGCGCAAATCCAATATGCGCCAGTTCTGGAACTTTAAAAGTGTGTGGGGTGACCTGACCGATAAAAGCAGGGCACTCAACCGTATTGAATATTACAATGAATACCGCTTACGCTCATTACGCGGTGGTTTCTACACTGAAATAGGAACCGGCTTTGAGAATATTTTCAAGTTGTTCCGGATAGACTTTGTATGGCGTAATGCACCTTTACGGAATATACCACCCGGATTAAACCCTTTGCTCTTTAAATCAAATACCAATGATTTTGGTGTTTTCGGAAGTGTTCGCCTACAATTCTAATATCGGGTAATCAGCTCATTGCCAATCGGTAGCTTTCGCTAATTTTAAATATGCCAAGAAACTCCCAGAGGTTTTTAATAGTCATTGCTTTCCTGTTAATTGGATTGATGGTAAAAGCCATTCCCACTGCACGTTTACAGGCAGGTATGATTATCAGGGAATCAGTAATCATTGCGCGCGAAAATTACAACCTCAATGCAGACGCACCCCTTGTTACTTCGTTAATCGTAATAGAAGGAGAAAATATAGTGATTGATTTCAATCATTCCGTTTTGCAGGGGTCAAACGATAAAGTAAATCCCAACGAATTTTACGGCGTAGCCATACGTATCAAAAAAGGTTCTAAAAACATCATCATCAAAAACGCTTTTATACATGGATATAAAGTAGCCATCCTGGCCGATAGTGTGGAGAGTCTGACTATTGAAAACTGCGATCTCAGTTATAACTGGCGGCAACATTTGCATAGTAACCTGGAACGCGAAGATATCAGTGACTGGATGAGCTATCACAAAAATGAAAACGATGAATGGCTCAGGTATGGTGCAGCTATTTATCTGAAAAATTGTACCAGGGCAATCATTTCAAACAATACCGTTACGGGTGGCCAATGTGCGCTGATGATGTCAAAATGCGAAAAATCCGAAGTATACGATAATAATTTTTCATTTAACTCAGGTATTGGTATTGGTTTGTACCGCAGCAGTAACAATAAAATATACCATAACCGGCTTGATTATAATGTAAGGGGATACAGTGACGGAAAGTATAAACGCGGGCAGGACAGCGCAGCCATTCTGGTTTTTGAGCAAAGCAACGATAATATTTTTGCATTCAATAGCGCAACACATAGCGGTGATGGTTTTTTTTTATGGGCCGGCCAAACTACAATGGATACAGGTAAAGGCGGATGTAATGACAATTTTATATATGGTAACGATTTTTCATTCGCGCCCACAAATGGCATTGAGGTAACTTTTAGCCGGAACCTGATCATGAAAAATATAGTCCGCAATTGCGATCATGGTATTTGGGGTGGTTATAGCTATGATACGGATATTACCGATAATACATTTGAGAATAACCGCATCGGCATAGCGATTGAACACGGCCAGAATATTAATATCGCTTTAAACAGTTTCACCAATGACAAGACAGGGGTAAAATTATGGTCGAGGGAAAAGCAGCCAGCCGATTGGGTATATGCCAATGTTCGAAATACAGAAAGCAGGAATTACTGGATAGCCGCCAACCGCTTTACTTCGATTGAAACGGCTTTTGATATTATGAGAACAGATACTGTTGTGCTTAGCGGAAACACTAAACTATTTGTAAATAATAAATGGCTGATAGGCGATAGGGTAGACAATATTGATACCTCACGCGATGAAGAATTTCTTGATATGGAATACCAGAAAGATGAGAAGCTAAAAAATATTAACGCAACCCAATTACCGCTTACCATTGTGCCCCATGGAAAAAAAGAAATGCGCATCACAGAATGGGGACCGTATGATTTTCGTTATCCGTTTGTATGGTTGAAAGAGATAGACAGCACCGGTTTATATCATTTTGACATTCTCGGGTCAAAAGGAAAATGGGAAATAAAAGAATCGACAGGATTTGAGATTATCAGTAATGGCGTAGATAGTTTTCCCTCTACACTTACTGTAAAAGCCGATACCACAAAACAAGAACGTGTGTTACAATTAAATTACAGCGGCCCTGCTTTTAAAAATATTTTCGGCAGGTTACAAGACAGTAACAGCTTCCGTTCTTTCCAATATAAAGAATTTAATCCCCTGGCCAAATGGGAAGTTAACTGGTATAAATGGGATGCCGCACATGATCCTTCAAAAGGTTTTACTAATTTTATAAACCTCTTTAACGAAATACCTGTACATACGATAACTACCACCAAAATTGATTATACCTGGTGGGGTGCCATTGGCAAAAATTTACCGGCAGATTCTTTTGCTACCGTGGCCGTATCAAAAATGTTTTTAAAGGAAGGAAATTATCATATAGGTGTTACAGGAGATGATTTTGTAAAACTATTTATCGATGATAAAGAAGTGATAGATGCATGGGACTCAAAATATACAGCATTAGATGAGGATACCCACCACCAAATTACCCTGCAACTAAAAGAAGGTAACCACCTATTCAGGATCGTGCATGCCGAGAAAACAGGCCTGGCAACTTTGATGTTCTATATAAAACCTGAGAACTTTGAAGAGGCTTCACGTTAAAATCTATACAGTACACGCATATCAAAAAAGTCTGCATTATCAGAATGCGCTTTCAAATTGGCACCTATCAGCCAATGTTTCTGAAGTTGGTAAGTTAATCCCCATCGGTGATAATAATTGCTGAAATAATTGGTTTGATTAAATACATACCAGCCAATCTGCTGACTGAATATAACTTTCCCAAATAAAAAAGCATGCCCTGCATGAATCCCCGCAAAATAGGGAGAGGCATGCCCATTGGGTGGATCGGGCACGGATCTTTCAAATTGATTATAATAAATTTCTGCACCCGCGGTAATTGCGTTTGTGGCGCCTATTTGTTTGGATACCTGCACCAATGCCCCAACCATAAATTTTCGTTGCGCATTTAGTTTACTGCTATAACCCTGTTGCGGAACAAACATCAGACCCATATCCACCCATACCGGCTTATCTTTCCAAAATTTATTTTTTATACGCTGGTATTTAGGTAAGAAATTAGTATTTACATTATGCCATATTCCCACACTCCCTGTTACCCAGTTTACACCCCTGTTGGGTTCTGTGTAACCGCCATTAGAAACATGCTGAAAACTACCCATTGCTGCCACACTAAAATGTTTATTGATACGATACCCTAACCCAATTCCCAATTGCAAATAGGGATTCAGGTATTGGCTGTAACTTTTATTCTCAGGGCTTTTTTCAGGATCGTAAGGGTTGCTTAGATAAGTAATACCTACGGATCCCCTTATTAGTAACTGCCAATAGTCTGAAAGCCTGTACACAGGTTCTAAAAAATAAGATACTGCTGCCGAATGGCCCAGTATCCGGCTATCATACTTAAAATAGGAGAGTGAAATACCTGCCCGGGGATACGCGCCTGAAAGCTGGTATGCAGCCTTGTCTTTTCGTTGTGTGGCAATATCAACCTCTACACCATAAGGCCTCGCTCCTGCAACATTCTGTACAGAACTGGTATGAACATAAATAGTACCGTAATGTATTTTTACGCCGATAACAGGTTCTGGTTTTTGTAATACCCTTACAGAATCGTTCTGGCCAAAACAGGTTAATGATATCAAACAAAATAATAACAGGAAAAAAGATCGCATGCTTACGTATATCCAGCAGATACGATAAATATCGATAGAGGGTTTGTACTAACTCATCACAGGCTTGAATGTATAGTTCTTCTGCGTAAGGTAGCTGAACATCACCACGAAAACGGTGGTCAGTAATTTAGAAGGGGTAGGATACCAGCCAAATACATCTACAAATAATTTCAGGAACCCGTAATTTAAAAACAGGCATCCCGATACGACCACGAAATACTTTCTTAACTGTTCTCTTTTGCCAACTGAAGTAGCCTGAAACACTACATAACGGCTCAGGTAAAACCCAATAGGGAATGTAACACAGAACCCTATTAAAAAAGCTGCAATATGGGGTCCGATAGTTAAAAATGCCAGATGTACCGGTTGCTTATGCAAAATAAAATTGTAAGAAATAAAGAAAAGTGTAATATCTAAAATAGTATTGAAACCACCACAGGCAGCATAACGGAAAGTCTGTAAGGGCATGACTTTCCCGAACAGTGGATAAAAAATATCCACTACCCCCAGAATCAGGTTACGAATATATTCATGCAGCTTTCGCATA
>JAYTOS010000034.1:0-4583 GCA_043747705.1 Bacteroidota bacterium | reverse complement strand
CCTTTTTACACAATGCAAAGGTGCAATATGGTTAAAATTGATCAGATAGTGTTACCCGATTTCCCGTTATTGCTCGCCCCTATGGAAGATGTGAGCGATCCTCCTTTTCGTGCCGTATGTAAAGACAACGGGGCCGACCTTATGTACACCGAATTTATCAGCAGCGAAGGATTGATACGGCACGCCATTAAAAGCCGCCAGAAATTAGACATTTTTGATTATGAACGCCCCATCGGCATACAAATATTTGGTGGAGATGAAGAAGCCATGGCCATGAGTGCCCGGATTGTAGAAGCCGTTAACCCCGACCTTGTAGATATCAATTTCGGTTGCCCTGTAAAAAAAGTGGTGAGCAAAGGTGCCGGTGCCGGAGTATTGAAAGATGTGGACCTGATGGTTAGGTTAACAGAGTCAGTAGTAAAGAGCACGCACTTACCCGTTACCGTAAAAACAAGATTGGGTTGGGATGACAATTCAAAAAATATTGAAGAAGTAGCTGAGCGTTTGCAGGATTGCGGTATCAAAGCATTAGCCATTCATGGCCGTACCCGTTCCCAGATGTATAAGGGCGAAGCAGATTGGTCGTTGATTGCCAAAGTAAAAAATAATCCACGCATTCAAATACCCATATTCGGCAATGGCGATATTGACAGTCCGCAAAAAGCAGTACAATATAAAAACCGTTATGGTGTAGATGGGGTTATGATTGGCCGCGCCGCCATTGGCTATCCATGGATATTTCGCGAAATCAAACATTTTATAGCCACAGGTGAGATGCTTCCCTTCCCTTCCGTAGAAGAGCGGATTGAAGTATGTAAAAAACATCTACGTAAATCCGTAGAATGGAAGGGCCCAAAAGTGGGCATTTTTGAAATGCGTCGGCATTATGCCAATTATTTAAAAGGTTTACCCGGCATCAAAGAATTCCGTGCCCGGCTGGTTACTTTGATGCTTAGTGAGGAAATTGAAGCAGTACTGGATGAAGTAGCTGTAATGTATGCTGGGTATACGATTGAACGTACACTGATTGAGTTAATTAATTATCATGAAAAGTGTCCGGTTTAACTCACCCCGGCATCACTTCGCTCGCCACCCCTCTCTGCTGCGCAATGAGGGGGAGACGGAGTTCCCCCTTCTCTATGCCATAGAGAAGGGGTTGGGGGATGAGTTGAGGTATTGACTGATCTTTTTTAATACTGATACCAACTCTTTATTAACTTCTTCATTCGTAATTCGTAGAACTTCATATTTTAATTCGAGCATTATATAGTCGCGTGATTTGTCGTAATCTTCCTGTGTAGAATGAATCGATCCATCAATTTCCAGTACCAGTTTTTTTTCTGAACAATAAAAGTCGGTGTAAAAAAAATGATAGCGGCCATTTGTTTCCCAAACTTTTATTGGGTGTTGGCGTAAAAATTTATAACCCATCATTTTTCTGTTTCGCAGCAGGTTCCACATAATAGTTTCTTCGGGGGTAAGATTTTTGCGCTGGAAGCGGGCAAATTCTTTTGGGGTCATATTTTGGTCTGCTCTCATCTAAAACATTTTACTCACCCCGGCATCGCTTCGCTCGCCACCCCTCTCTGCTGCGCAAAGAGGGGGTTGGGAGATGAGTTGAGGAATTTGTTGAGTAACACAAATATATCCTCCCTATTCTGTTTTAAATAAGTATATCTACTACGTATTTCCTCTGCAGACTGTATATATATTCCTTGTTCATTCAGTTCATCTCCATCATGCAATAACATTTTTTCTATGGTTTCTTCATTCATCTCCAAATGAAACTGCATACCCAATATGTTTGAATTGAGTAAATATGCCTGGTATTTACAAACAATTGTGGAAGCTAAAACAATGGCCTCTTCTGGCAGATCAAATGTATCTCCATGCCAATGAAATAAAGTATAGGATTGCGAGAAGTGATTGAACAAGGGGTTCTGTAATGCTTCATTTGTAAATGTAACCGGAAAAAAACCGATCTCTTTCTCTTCGCCTTTATACACTTTGCATCCCAGTGATGCAGCAACGAGTTGCGAACCGAGGCAGATACCGATTATTTTTTTCCCTGCATCAACCGCATTTTTAATGAATACTTTTTCCTCGCGTAACCAGGGAAATACATTCTCCTCATCTGCATTCATAAAACCGCCCATGATCAACAGTGCATCAAGATCAGTTAAAGAAGGCAAAGAACAATTTTTTTCAAAAAAACAGGTATAGGAAATTGAATGATTAAATAACAGGGCCCATTCTGCAATGGTGGCAGGGGTTTCGAAGGGGACATGTTGGAGGCAGTGTATCCGCATAAAAAAAGTTTACTCACCCCGACATCGCTTTGCTCGCCACCCCTCTCTGCTGGGCAAAGAGGGGAAGGGCCGGGGGATGAGTTGAATTATTGGATGGATGAAATAACTTCCTTACTCAATGGCGAAACCATTTGCGAAAAAAAATGTGTCAATACTCCTTCCTCATTAATCACATACTTACTGAAATTCCAAACCGGCTGCTGGTTACACCAACCGTTTTTTTCTATATGGGTTAACCATTGAAATACCGGGTTTTGTTCGGCACCTTTTATTACATGGCTTTTCTGCATCAGTTGGAAAGTTATACCATAGTTGATCTTACAGAATGCGGCGATACCGTTATCATCTTTCTTTTCCTGTTCTTTAAAATCATTGGCCGGAAAACCAAGTATCACTAATTTGTCTTTGTATTGCTGGTGCAGTTTTTCCAGTTCATCATACTGTCCTGTAAAACCACAATCACTGGCGGTGTTTACAATCATTATCTTTTTCCCTTTAAATGCACTGAAATCTATGCTGCTGCCATTATTAACTGTTGCCTTTAGCTGGTAAAAAGAAACCGGTGGCTGTAGATGATTGCTGTTTATCTGAATTGATTTTTTATCTGGGAACCATTTACCTTTCAGCATAATCAGCGGGTAGGCTGTTTTTAGAATGGATTGTCTCCAGGTCATATCTTTTCGTTTGATGAGAAACAGGGCAATGATAATAACAGTAAGGATGATCAAAAACTTTTTCATAAAAATATTTTATTCACCCCGGCATCGCTTCGCTCGCCACCCCTCTCTGCTGCGCAAAGAGGGGAAGGGGAAGTTCCGACCCTTCTCAATCCCATAGAGAAGGGTCGGGGGATGAGTTGTTAACGGATAATCCATTTAAAAATACCCAACTTCCCTTTAAACGGAGGATACTTCAATGCAGGGTCAAACCATGTAGGGGTTTTCATCACGGCTTTTTTATGACTGAACGTATCAAACGAATACTTACCATGATAAGCCCCCGTACCGCTAAAACCCCGGCCGCCAAAAGGCAGGCTGGGATTGGTTAAATGCCAGCTCGCATTGTTAACGCAGGCACCACCCGATGGTACAGCATCCAGCCATTGCTTTTCTTTTTCATTGCTCGACGTAAATATATAAAAAGCCAAAGGGTTTGGGTTTTGGTCAATAATGGCTTTGGCTTCTTCGGCGGTGTTAAAGCTGATAATGGGTAAGACCGGACCAAATATTTCATCTTTCATTATATCGGCCCCGCTATGAATGGTATCGAGTAGTGTAGGTTCAATAAATAACGTTTCTTTGTTGTAATGCCCGCCATGAATAATATTTCCCTGCGATAAATAATTCACTACGCGGTTAAATTGTTTTTCGTTGATGAGCTTGCCATAGTTATCGCTGTCTTCCGGCTTCTCGCCAAAAAATTGATTGATTTTATTTTTCAATGCAGTAACCAGTGCTTCTTTTTTTGATGCATGCACCAACACATAATCCGGTGCTACGCACATTTGACCGGCATTAGAAAATTTGGTCATGGCAATACGTTTGGCAGTGATGGTAATATTGGCATCGGCTTCAACAATACACGGACTTTTACCACCCATTTCCAAAGTAACGGGTACCAGGCGTTCGGCAGCCATTTTATAAATGATACGGCCAACAGCGGTACTGCCGGTATAAAATACATGATCAAAACTAAAGTTGTTCATCATTTCCGGAATAACGGTAGCGCCATCACCGGGCACATAGAGAACATATTCTTTTGGAAAAACAGATTCGATAATTGTCTGCATCACCCCAGCAGTAGCGGGTGCAAACTCACTGGGCTTAAGCACTACGCAGTTGCCTGCAGCAATTGCGCCAAGCAAAGGTGTAAACAATAACTGAAAAGGATAGTTCCATGGGCCAATGGCCAGTACTACGCCTAATGGCTCACGCAAAACGCGGCTACTTGACGGGAGGTTAAGCAAATTGGTAGATGCTGCTTCCGGCTCCATCCATAAACGCAGCTTGTTGAGTGTATCATTCAGTTCGGCAAGGAAAAAACCGTTTTCGGTAACCCAGCATTCTTCTTTGTTCTTTTTCAGATCAATATATAAAGCAGTATAGATTGCCTGTTCATGGGATACTACTGCCTCTTTTAACGCCAGTAACTTTTGTTTGCGAAAAGCATAGGATTTGGTAACGCCCGTTTCAAAATAGCGGCGCATAGCAGTTAGTTGCTGAAGTATTTCTGTGGGCATATAGCAGTCTTTTACATGGAACAGTACAAGATAGC
>JAYTOS010000033.1:0-15996 GCA_043747705.1 Bacteroidota bacterium | reverse complement strand
GTTCATAATCTGCAGTGGTAAAACTGGCGTTACCCCCGACCATCCAAGTTCCTTTTTCCAACTGTGCTGATACGATTGTCTGGAACAAAAGGATCGCCATAAAGGTTGCGAACCCTTTTTTATTTGGAAAGCTTTTAGGCAGTCGAGTTTTTATATTTTGTTGTTTTCCTAACTGCATTTAATATTTTTTTTCTTTTTCAAGGTGGATCTGAAAACCAATACGAGTCTGGAAACCATTGGTTGTCTCTCCAAATTGTGTACTGCGGTAATAACCCAGGATAAATTCCAGGCCGATGCTGTTATTAAAGTAAAATGCAGTGCCCGCTGATAGCGAATAGCGATTTAATATATGATGTAAATCACTACCGATTTCCCTTTTAAAGCCATACCCTACACTTCCTTCTGCAAATACATTTAAGGGACGCTCTGTATTCTTTAGAAAATAATATCTTGCAAAAGGATCCAAAGCAATATCAAAGTCATTGCCCACACCCGGATTACCGGTTAAATACTGATGTTCTGTATAATGATAATTGGATAGAGAAAATCGTAAACCTGCAGCAAAGCGCATTGTAATAAAATAGCCGATTGAAGGTGCAATTGAAATAGTTGTTGAGCGGCCGGTATCTCCAGATGCCCTGAAAAAATTGGCTGTCGTAAGTCCGGCAGCCCCGCCAACCATCCAGTTACCTTTGGTAAGTTGTGCATCTGCAAAGCAGTGTGACAAAACAATTATTAACAAGCAAGCAATTAACTTCTTCATATGGCATGCATGATAATTAAATATACTACAAAGTAACTTGCAATCTGGTAATTATACAAACAATGTAAATCTGGAACTAACTTTTAACGATTCATTTATTATACTATTACAGTCGCCGAATAATACGAATGGCCTGGTTATTTAAGATTTAGAAAAAACAAGGGGTACTTTTTTGCATCCCTTGTTTTTAAGATGATTTTATTTGATAATTAACTGTTGACTTGTCCAGTTCGTGCCGTCAAAAACTGATAATTTATAGATGCCGGCAGATAAACCACTAAGTGGAATATTTACGCTGCTAATACCAGCTTTATATTCGAAAGTCTTGACAATAACACCCATCTGATTGGCAATCTGTATGAATCTTATCAAAGGTTTCGTTGCTGTAGCACGTTGTGCTGTTTCAGCGGCACTTAATGTCTTGTCTTCTACTGGAACGAGGCTTACATTAGTCGAGCTTGTTGCCGGGTTCGGAAAAATTGCGGCACGGAATCCATAACCACTTATTCTTGCCGCAGTAGACGAGATGTTTTGTGAATAAACACCGCAAGGACCTGTTCCGGCCAGATTCATCGTGATGCCCAACGCGCAATTGGTACAGCCATTCATTACAACATACATCCAGGTTGTATTATCTACAATCTGGTAGTTGGTACCGGAAGGTTGCGTAACTACACTCCATGTCAATCCACTAAACAGATCATCATAGATCGTATAGTTAAAAGCTGCATTATTATCTCCGGGCTGACTATGATTCGTACCTAAAAATGCATATAAACTTTGTAACGGATTGTTATATGAATATCCATAATTTGTGCTAAAATTACTTACTCCTTTTGGTGTTGGTGAACCGGAGGTGATTGGCATAGTTAAAGTACCACTGCCACAGGCACCCGAATAAGTAGCTGTAAGTGTTCCGTTCCCTGAGCTTACATAAGTTAAGGTTGTGCTGGAAGAACTTAAACTATCTACTGTAACCAAACCAGAAGGTAAGACAGACCACGACACACTGGCACTACAACCTAAATTGGAGATGTTATAGGCAGCTGATGTTGATCCAGAGCAAATATAGCTTGGTCCCGAAAGTATGAACGGACTTGACGTTACAGTTACCGTACCCGCTGAAACTGGTGTTCCTCCATTCACCGAGGCAGTTGCTGTGATATTTTTTGGTGCCAGATCACAGCTTGCATCAGTAAGGGTAATAGTATTGGAACTGCCAGTTGAAATTGTTTGCGCTGCAGGGCTTCCACCATAATACCATCTGTTTGTTGTAGTTCCCAGATCCCAATCAGGGGTTTTTACCCCTTTTTTAATTTTTCTTTAAAGGAAATTTTTGATAAAGTAAAACCCGTACGATACCCAGTTTAGCCGGGATTTACAATATAGATAGCCGTTACCTGGAAGAGTATAGTATTGGGTTTACAGACCTACTCGAACTCACCGAAAGAGTGCGGATAATTCAGGATATTATTGCAGAATTTGGTAAAACAATTTTTTAGAAAAAAGATGACAAATCAACCTGCTAAATGATACAGTGGGTTTGCTTTGTGCAATACGGGTTTATTTTTTATGCATATAATTGCTATTATCACCAGGGTTAGCTGTTTTCAATGTCCGCATCTCAGCACTGTCGGCCACCATTTTCTGATGCAGGTCCCAAACCTGTTGGTTATGATTTTCCTCTTTTTCCACCGCCTCCCTGACTTTAACGGGGTCATCATCAACGGCGGTTGCGATATCCTGCATAATTTTTATAAGGGATGGCTTTGCTACCAATAGTAATTTTCTCCACCTGGTATCGTTGTTTCGATACTGGTCTAAACGTTGTTCCGTTTGAAACCAACCCATTCCCAAACAAATGCAAATACAGAAAAGTGCTACTGTTGTATATAGCAGTTTTGGAACATGGTGTTCATGAACAACCTTCTGTATAAGTGGCATTTTCAACAAGGCGCTATGGGAGTCTATTTTTATGCCAAGATCTTCGGCTTGCTTGAATGGTCCGATAAGTCGCTGGATAAGTGCTTCCTGTCCTGATTTTAAGGTTACCACCTCCTTGCCTAAAGTATTGAGCTGACCTTGGCTTTCCCTGAATGATTGTTGTTGCATTTCCTGAACTGTTCTTAGATTTTTTAATTCCTGGCTGTCCTGGATCCGTTCTTCGGAAAGCTGGTTCAGCACTTTTTCAATAGTTTTTTGTTCCATGATTTTATTGATTTATAAATATTTTCACAAGTGTTTTCATTTCCTTTTTTTCTGAAACAACTCTGAAGGCGTCTGCGAATAATCGCGTTCAGTTCTTAATAATATTTCCAGTGCTTCACAGAGATCGAGTTGTTTTTCCTGGTGTATAAACTTATTTATCTCTGAAGGAATAGATTTTAATTGCTGCCGGTGTTTGGAAATGCTAAGATGTTTTTGCTCCAGCTCCAATTTTTGGTGCAACTGCTGTCGCTTCTCCAATGAATAACTAAGTATCTTTTCTATGGTACTTAGAGAGTATCCCAGATCACTCCCTTTTACATACATCTTTTTGTCGTCAATAAAACTGATACCACGGCTCTTGATAACCTCCACGCCAAGCAGCTTCATTTTATGGGTAAAGTCCTTCAACTCGGAAGCATTTAACAGGCATTCCCGGATATTTTCTTTGAGTCTTTCCTTGCGCTGGTCAATTCGGTTTTCCGGTTTTCGTACCATCTTTTGTTCCCGAGTCAAAAATCTTTGTGGACTTAATACCTGTTTTAATTGATGCTTGATTTCCAGTTTGCGGCAGAGTTCGGCAACTTTACGGTAGCTGTTGGAATCGCTGATCCGGCTCCCATCAAATCCTACCCGGTTGACAACAATATGAAGATGCGGGTGCTTCGTATCCTTGTGGTAGATGGTGAGGTACTGGTTCTTTTCAAACCCGAACTCGACCGCAAAATCCTGCCCGATCTGCCGGAGTTTCTCCTTTGTAAATTGGTCCTCCGGATCGAGGCTTAGTGAAATATGCATTACTGGTTGAGAAAGTTGAGGGCGCAAAGACCGCACATCATTGAACTGGGTGGTGAGTTCTTTTCTATTTCCAAAGCACATATTGTACTCTAATACCTCTGCCCGGTTCTCATATTGCAGGCCATCTTGTTTACCAAGTGCCATCTTCTGTTCCTGTGACAACTCAACTTTATCTTCCAAGCAGTAACGAAGACATCCACCAAATGATTTGCCGATAGATATTTTCCCGATCATACAAAATAGTTTTTGATAGTATGGGTAAGCGAATGCAATTGGTCGCACAACTCGTCCAGTTGAGTGCGCATATAGACTCCGATATCTTCTCCGCTGTTTCTTTTTTTTGCGATCTGGTTTAAGTTGGCAGCCACATGATTTAGTCTGCCATTTAATAGCAAAGCCTCTTTTGGGAATTCTATTTTTGTCCTTTCAATCTTTCCGGTAAGCCCGATTTCACGCAAGTATTCTGAGACAGTAATACCGGATTCCTTACTCTTTGTTTTCAGGAGCCGTTGCTCAAAAGCACTACAATGAACAGTGATCGTTTTATTGCGTTTGATCTCTTTTGGTGGCCTGCCGCCTTTGGTATTTCTATGATTGATGGCTGTTTGCATAGCTTTGAATAATCTTAGTGTTCGCCAGTGGCGAACACTCTCCATGAATCCCGCCCAAAGCGGGATGAATGGAGCGAGCGTTTCGGGGTTCCCGAAACATAGCTCGCTCCTGAGAAAAAGAACAGAATCAGCGTCTGCAAACAAATTCATTTTTAGAAACCCTGATTTTGCTGTTGAAAAGAAAAATGAATTTTCCTACTGCTTTAACACATATCCGATACTCCTCGATTTCTACCCGGAAACTTTTCAGTTTGCCAGCATTAACGCAAGGCTTCACTGTTAAAAACCCTGGGGCTGTTGGCTCCATATTTTCGGATATTATCTTTTAAATCCATCCACAAACGGATATTGTAATCCGCTATTTCATACAATTCGTCTGGCGTTAATTTGTGTGGATTCGAAATAGGCGGGGCGGATTTATCCTCCAGTTGGGACTCAACAAAAGAAAAAATATTGGGAGCATAACCCTCACCAATCTCCAAACTCTTCCCGATTGCCAGGCTGTTGCCAAACATTTTGATCTGCTTGCCTGTGTTTAAATGCAAGGCTCTTCTTTTAAAATCTGTCATAGTTTTTTGTTTTAAATTGTTATCTGGATAATTTTTTGCCTCTACTTTGTGATTGTATTATCTCATGTTGCCCCTTCATTAGATACTCATTTAAGTCCTTATAATTTTCGTAAACGAGACTTTCATCCCGGTACTTATCGCTGAGTGCCAGCGCATCGGTTGTAACTTCTCTACCTTTTTTGTCGCAGTCCAGGTACAAACGAATGGAAGGGTACCGCTCCAGTTTTGGTTTCATCTTCTCCAGGAAACCAATTGAATTAAGGATCAGGAAATTGATTTGCTGTTGAGGTTGCAGGATAAACTTGGCATGATGAATTGCCTGGTAGGAAAGAAAATCCATGAATCCCTCAAAAACAATGATTTCTTTTGAAAGATCCTGCCCCAGTTCTGTAACATCCTTTGGGCTACTGCTGCCTTTAAAATTTGCACTTCTTAATTCAAAACCACCGGCACTATTTTGAAATCCAATCACGGTGTATTTGCGGTCGTATAATAGGAAGTCCACTTCTTTACAGAACCGATTGGCGATTTCAACGGGGATTCTCCGGTATTCCAGGTATCCCTTCAGCCCCGAAAATTTGATGTCCTGCCGGGTATCCATTACTATAATTTTCCCCTTTTCACCGGCAGAGGGAAGAGAAGCGGAGTGATCCAATGGTTTTGAGTTTTGAAAAGAAAGGATGTTTTGCTGTCCTAATTTTTGGAGTAATTCGCTGATGGAACACCGGTGGAATAAAATTCCAAAATCAACTAGGTTTCCTCCTTTTTGTAAACTATGATCATACCAAACATTAAGGTTCCGGTTGACTTTAAAGGATGCTGTCTTTTCATTTCTTAATGGGGAGCAATACCAATAATCGTTCCCCCGGATTTTAACTGGTTGGTGGCCCAACGAAAACAGATAGTCTACCAAGTCCATTTTCTTAGCCTCGATACAGGATAGTTTTTCCATAACTTGATTAATTAATAGTCATTTAAAATAGCAGGTGAATAGAATTGACTAATTATTTGCCGGTAATGGCAAAAGTTGCTGGATGTCCTGCCATAGGAAATAAACCCTTGAACGGATTTTAAATGGTTTCAGTTTCCCATGCCGTATCCAATCATAAATTGTGGGTTTGGTTACATGGAAAAGGGTACATACTTCGGCAATCTTATACAGGGGTTTGTAAGTAAGACCGGGCGTTTCGTAAGCTGGTGGGCCTGGCTTTGGGATCTCCGCCTGTGTAACTTCTTCGCGGATCATTTGCCGCATGGACTTCCAGAACTGTTCCGGCTCGTAAGGGAACAGCATAGGGGTAATGGGATTACCCTGGCTCACAGATTCTTTCATGACTTTTCTTATTTAGGCCAGCAATATGGCCTTTGTAGAAGGAGAAAAGAAGCTAAGTATACTTAAACTTGAAAAGTGTGAGATATTATAAGTCCTGTCTACTAAAAAATTATTTAATCCATCTTACTGAGATACATCATTTATATCCATTTTGTCAGTTTAATCCTGATAAAATGGATATAATATATAATTTATTTGGCAAAATAATATCTTATCTGTTATTTTGTATCCAATTTATCAGCTAAAAGCTGACAAAAACGATATGAAACAAAAAAATATTTCGTACCAGTCAAACAACCTGTTAAGCTATTTTTTAGATAGCAATCAGCCATGCTTTACCAATATGGAAGCTGGGAAAGCATTGCCGGATGTATCAGAAGGTGCAGTACGTGAATTATTAAGTGATATGGTCAGAAGGGGTTTATTAATGCGGGTAAAGCAAGGGTTATATTATATTATCCCATTTGACCAAGACCCGGAAATATTTATGCCTGATTGGCATCTATTAGCAGAGAAATTAGCAAATGGGAACAAACATTATATCGGCTATTATTCGGCTTTACAGGTACATCAATTAATTACACAGCCTTCGCTAAAAGAATTGATAGTAGTGGATCATCAAATCAAACCTGCTTTCATTAAAATAAAGGAAATAACCTTTCAATTCATTTATCACAATGAAAAGCACTTTTTTGGTGCTAAGCAAATATGGATTGATTCATTTAATAAAGTTTCCTGTTCTGACCTGGAAAAGACATTTGTAGATTGTCTTTTTAAACCGGGTTATGCCGGGGGGATTGTTGAAATCGGTAAAGCTCTTTTTATGGCCAAAGAAAAAATTGATTATGAAAAACTATTCGACTATTGCGTAAAATTTGGTTCCCAGGCTGTTATCAAGCGGTTGGGTTTTTTGTTGGAGACTTATGATTTGGGCAAGTCGATTGTTGAAAAATTACAAAGTATAAAAACGGATACTTATATTCCGTTGGACACCGAGATAACAGAAACGGGAAAGAGTATAAGTCGTTGGCGAATTCGTCAAAATATTGATACCGAAACCTTACAACAAGCACTACTCACATGATTAAGCCAGCAGAAATTCAGAAGTACGCCCGTAAAATAGGGGTGCGTGATACACAGATCGAAAAGGATTATATCCTCACTTGGATATTAGCAGGAATATCGAAGCATGAAAGACTGTCAACATTGATGGCCTTTAAAGGTGGTACCGTTTTAAAGAAAGTTTATTTCGAGGATTATAGATATTCCGAAGATTTGGATTTTACTTTATTGGATGATTCAGTTTTAAATGAAGAAATCTTTAATTGTTTTCAGGAGGTGTTTAATTGGATAAAAGAAGAAGCAAATATCGAGCTACAAATAATTGAGGATGCCGAACACGAAAGCGGCAGCATCAATTTTTATATTGGCTATACCGGCCCCCTTGGTGGGACAGGTCTCAATAAAAAAGTGAAAGTGGATATAACACGCAAAGAAATACTTGAATTTGAACCATCACCAAAACCGGTATTCATACAATATTCGGATATTAATAGCTTTAAAGTTCTTTGCTATCCGCTTGAAGAAGTATTGATCGAAAAGATGTGTGCCTTGATGGGGCGAACACAGCCCAGGGATTTATATGACCTATGGTACTTGCTTGAGTACGATAAAATGGACATTGCTTATAGTTGGCCGGAATTTGAAAGGAAAGCAAAAAATAAAGGCCATACACCTGCTGCATTTAAAGAAAAAATGCAATCAAAACTGAATGGATTTAAAGGACGTTGGGAAGGCTCTTTGTCCAGTCAAATAAAGGATTTGCCCGGTTTTGATTTAGTTGTAAGAGAATTGAATAAACATTTCAGAAAAATTTAGCTTCCAATTCTTTTAGCTTTTCAACACCAGCACTGAATTCTAATGCCTCCAAATAATCATAGGTTTCAGCAAACCGGTTCCGTAATTCTGTTATTTTTCTGTCTGACATATTTTTTCTTTTGTCTGTCCCCAGAATCAGCTCCAGGTTCTTTTTCATACTTCCCGGATCAACCCCATATAATTTAATAAGAAAGTTGGCTGAATGATCATCACAGGAAAGAGGATTGAGGCTATTAGTTTTGGTCAAGACATAAAAGAAAAGTGCCAATGAAAAATTGGATAACTGGGCTTGTCGACATTTTTCGAACTGTTCAAATTGCTTTTTTTCATACGCTTCTTTAATGGTTTCGAGTCGGGGCAAGTAGGTTGAATTAAATTCGGGGCGGTACTGAAACAAGTACAATGCTAAGTAAACGATTGGGCATGCAACAAACACATTTACCAAAAATACACCAGGCTGGTAAAATCCTCCCAGCATAAAAAATAAGAGTCCGGCAGGCAATCCAAATAGTACCGCAAAATGACCGATCACATGTGTAGACCAATAGTAGTAGACCATTTGTTGACGGGTAGCTTTGGTACTCCACTCGTCTATTTCAGTCTGTCTTTTGAGATGTGTTTCAGAAAATTGTAAACTGATTTGTTGAGCCTGAAGGGGAGAATCGAATGTAAGAAAGGCAATCGTTCTACTCATAAGATCTTTCATCACTTATCCTTTTTTTAAAGGTACAATCCTTAATGAAAGGTTGAAGAAAGTAAAGTATAAAAAATGTGAAAGAAGTGTTGTTATTTATTTACCTTTATAGTAGTAACCAGTTCTTATAAAGAAAACAGATTTGCGAGCGTAATTCGTGGAGTAGTTATTTTGCAGGTCTTAATTAATTGATATTCAGCGCATAAAAAGATAGGTTCATATCCCTAACTCTCCGCCTTCGGTCGATGAAGCGACCTTCGGCGGACAAGTCCGCTGAAGATGCAAAGAGACTACGCCCACCATAGCTTAAGCGATGGTGGGTTTTTTATTTTCCGCACAGATCCAATCCCCATCTACCATAGATTCAGCGATAGTCGACAACGCTATAATTTTATAATAGTAAAGGCCACGTCAAGTTCATCATCTTAGCCATTTTTTTCAGCCAGTTCAAGGGCCTTACATACAATTTCCAAATCCATATCACCCCTGAACCCACTAAACCCAACGGATAAACGAGTGCCATCTTTTAGAACTAAGGGCTGGCCGCCAACCCATCCTATATAATCAGGCCTTTGAATTCCGAATTTGTTTTCATCAACCTCATTATTAAATGCCAGTTTTTCAAAATCTCCGGTTTTCAATCCTGTTATATGCACCTGGCTGGCTTTTGTCCAGGCAACCCTGAAAGATTCCCTGGCTCTATTCGTATTTGAGCCGTACATCTTACCATAAATCATTCCGTCCTTATCAATAATACAAATGGCACAATTACCATTAGCGATAACCCTATCTGCTTCATTTGCCATATATGCCGACAGTAATTTTTCAGACTCAATTATTATTTTTTGTATTAACTCCTGTAATAATGAATTATCCATATCTGTTTTTTATTAAAAATAAATACTAATTCACTAAAAACCAGTTATCATTTTCGTAAGAACTGATTACTCAAGCAATGTAGGTAAGCCGGCTTTTGTCATTAAAAAAAGATTTTCAAAATCAAATAAACGACGAAGCATCAAAACGCCTCCCCCAGGTTAAAAATTATGGAGCTATACCCCTTACTAAAAGCATAATCAATTCCAATATTGGTATTGGAGCCCTTATTAAATTTAATCCGTAATCCCGTGCCGGCAGCAGGATGCCAGTTATTAAATAATGTTCCTGAACCACTTACGGTGTTGATATTGGCGAAAACAACAAAGCCAAGCAAACCATTATCAGTAATGTCGCGCCTGTATTCGCTTTCCAGGTAAAACAATGTTTTGCCACGGTACCGGCTCTGGTCTATACCCCTTCCTGAACGGTCATACGGATCCCATCCAATAGCGGGCAGGTCAAGATAGGGTGTTTTGCTATCAAATACTGTCCACATATATGACCATAGAGCCAATACATTCTGCTGGTTATTTTGGGCAGGATTGAGGGAAAAATATTTTCTGATATCTACGTATATAGAATGCCAGCTATCGTTACTTCCAAACAGGGTTGGATTTACGCGATACACAATATTGGCATAAGAACCGGGCAATGGATTGATAGAGTTATTACGGGTATCATACAGAAAATTCAGGCTTATTCCCGATGAAAATGAATTACTACCTGTACCATAGGCATAGCCTGTATACTGTTTCAGGTTAACCGTTGAATCATCGCTTTTAATATTCAAATGATAATCTAAATGGTACCCAAGTCCTGCAAAAAAATAAGGGGTTATCTTTTTCAGTGCGCTTTGATAAAATCGCACATACTTATAATTTACCAGAATATGATCATTGTAGGCACGGCTGCTTCCAAGGCCCCAGGTATATTGCGGATAATATAAAAAACGGGTATCGCCCTGGATGGTCCAGGTGTTATTGGGCAACCATACACTGGTTCTTAATGGTAACCCAAACCGGCCATTAAAATTCCAGTATGGGGTAAAAGTGGCACTCGAAATATTTGTTGTTTTCCGCGGGCCCAAATAAGCAGCTGCTGTGGTACTAGTTATTAAAGCTCTGCCACTTCCCCCGGGAACCGAACTGCTGATAGGTAATAATGAAAAATAAATTTTCTTATCCCGCTGCTCCCTTATTTTTTTGGTTCTGATATGAAATAATTTGGTTGCAATATCAATCAGATCAGTTTGCGTGGCCGTATCTTTTACCGTATTATTTTGAGGAAGTATGCTGGATGCGTCCTGTGCCATTAATATAAAGGGGAAGAGGCATGCAATAAGAAATAAAATTTTTGACATAATGAGTGATTACAATTGCCAAATAAAATTTAGTTTATATCGGCCGGGCGATTATATAATATTCGTTATACTCAAAGTTGCTTCCATTAAAAATAACAACTGTTACATAAGTCTTGAAAATGATTACACGATTCACATATATACTTTGCTTTCTTTAACCCTTTTAACCCTTTATGACCTCTTTAGCCCCATTAACCATTCCCTACTCATACAAAAAATAATTGCCTAATCAAATAAGTCTAACAGAAGACCAATTTGATTAGGCAAAATAATACTACTTAAAACACAAATCCTCTATGCAAAGAAAGGCGTTACCAATGCTACTACCTGATCCTTTGTTAAAGGCTCATCAAAAGCCTCAGTAGCTGCCGAAGCAGTTACATTAGCATTCACACCGGAGAGAGTAGTAATGTTAACACCACCCTGAACCGTATTGTCTTCTCCAATATAATTTCCGTTGGTCCTTGAATCAATACCGCTTACGATTCCTGTTATCCATGGTTTTACCGGTGCACCTAATGCCGCACGCATCATTCGCACATGTGATGCATGGCGTGCTTCTACTGAATGGATATTTAGGGCGGCTGTTAAATAAGACCTATTGGCCGTTCCCTGTAAATTTCCCGCCTGGCCTTTATAAGCCCTTACACCGGTATCTTCAAATGCCTGCGCTACGGCAAGAAAAGTATTATAGTTGGTAAACACATCCGGGAATGCACCTTTCGCTGTAAAATCAAACTGCGAAGCGGTGTAGGTATATGGTGTTCCACCGGCAGCCGTAATGGCTGTTCGCAAAAAATTTACATGTGTATTTTCATGATCACGAATGGTAGTTAAAGCCGTAAGTGAAGGTCCTGCCGGTATCAAACCCGGAGTAGCAACGCCTTTGATGTAAAAATTGGATTCAATATATTCCAGTTGCAATGCAAAGTTTAATACACCAATAACGCCGGTTGTCGTTTGTCCATACGCTTTCTGAAAAATCGATCCTAATGCAAGTGGCAATGCGGCCAAAGCAAAGCGGGTACCAATATGCCCGAAATTTTTAAAAGCGGCTCTCCGCTCACTGGTTCTTTCATAAATCTCCGGATCTATTTTTTCGATTTCTGATACGATATGCTGAAAGTTCATAATGATTGTTTTTAATTATTTGAATGTTGGATAATTAGCCTGAGGTTAAGAAGGCAAATGGCTGGCATCAATTTTAGTAGTGATATATGCACCGGCTATTGCCAGTACATCGGCAGGTGATCTGGCCATATCAGATGCATTTGCATCCAATGCTGTATTGTCGGCAAAACTGCCCGGACTGATTAGATCACGTATTAAAGCCGCATGACGGGCTTCAACAGAAACAATCTTACCGGCCAGTAGCAGGTAATCGGCACTCTGCAATAATTGCCCTGCACCATTATACGCTGTTACCCCAAGGTCTTCAAAAGCTTTGGCTGTGGCCAATACACTTGTCCTGCTGGTAAAATCAATTGTAGAAAAATTAACCTCAAGCGCACTAATGGCATTACTGCCTAACGCGGCTTTAAAAAATTCACGGTGAGCAACTTCATGATCACGGATATCGGTAAGATAGCTGGCCTCTGCTGCAGGCATACTGGAATAAGGGGAAGCCATTACTTTAATATAAAAAGCAGCTTCGAGCTGCTCCAGCGCGTATGCATAGTTTAAAATACCAATATCACCACTACCTAGATCAAGGCCGCCATTACTGCTTGATTTTTTGCAGGCGGCGGTTACTGCCACAACAGACAGGAGCGAAAACCGTCCTGCATTAAATAAGAATTTCTTACGTGACTGCTTTCTGGATGGTTCAATAATCGTTGTTACTGAATCATCCGGGTGATTCATTGTATTTGTCATAATTTTTTTTTAAAAATGGGGGATGAGGTGTACTAAAAAAGAAGGTCTGAGAAAATTTTAATTGGCTGGCTTTTCTATTTAATGTGATGAAAAAACATTTTTTTTTGTCATTTTTTTATTATCTGCAAATGATAATTACACAGTAAAGTTGAACACTATCAAAATGAGAATTGTTACAAAACTCACGCAAATCCTTGCATAATTCGCACATTAAATCCGGCAATTATTTTCTGCTTCTCCAATACACTTATCCATTTACTTCGGGTGCCATCAAACGTAAGGCCTGTAAGCCTCTTAATGGATTATGACGATAATTATACGCATCATGTAAAACAGCTTTTAACACTTTTTGTTTATTAATAATCGCACTTAATACAAAATATATTAAACAGGATAGAACATGACGCGGGTTTTGAAACCTGATTGTAAAATGAATGACCTATAAAAGATCGCCTTCCTTATTTACACTTACTACCCGGGAATAAGTTGAGTATAAGAAGAAATGATGAGATAATGAAGCCCTTATATCTAACATGTTTTCCGTACTGGATTGGCAGTTAAACGATGGTTGGTCAAACCTGCAAACCAGGATCAGGTAGGGGGGCTTAAGTTCATTGCCTCGCCAATCACCCTTACAACTGCCGGTTCCACTCATTATTTTACAGCATTTTTTAATCAGCAATGCCCTTTACCTTTGCTAAAATTCGAACATCGCTTGAAGCACCTTTCCGCCCTCAATAAATATTTCTGGAAGTACCGTAACCGTTTCTTTATCGGGATATTTTTTGTGGTTGCCTCAAACTATTTCGCCGTATTAGCACCACAAATTACAGGCTTTGTCATTAACCAGGTACAGCAACGCCTGCCCGGTGCCAGACCAATGCTTTCCCGGCCTGTTCATGACCGGCTGGTAGATTGGTTCATTGATTTGATCCAATCGGCGCATACCAGCTTTGGCTGGTTGGTGGCTTTGTGCAGCATTACAATTTTGGCATTAGCCGTTATCCGGGGGATATTGATGTTTTTTATGCGCCAGACAATCATCGTCATGAGCAGGCATATCGAATTCGATCAGAAAAACGAAGTTTTTCAACATTACCAGAAACTCGATACCAATTTTTACAAAACCCATAGCACTGGCGACCTTATGAACAGGATGGCAGAGGATATCAGCCGGGTAAGGATGTACACCGGTCCGGCCGTGATGTACCTTATCAACCTGATTACCCTGATTGGTTTTTGTGTGATGAATATGCTGCGAAAAGATGTTCACCTAACCTTATTGGTATTGGCCCCCTTGCCCATACTCGCCTTTACCATTTACCTGGTGAACAGCATCATTAATAAAAAAAGTGAAAAAATACAGTCTTTATTATCAGACTTAACTACCAATGCCCAGGAGTCTTTTTCAGGTATCCGGGTAATTAAATCTTTTGTGCAGGAAAAAGCCATGCTGGGTTTCTTTCAGAAGAATAGTGAGGATTATAAAAGGAATGCCGTGGGACTGGCAAAAGTAGAAGCCATTTATTTTCCAAGTATGGCATTGATGATCGGCATAAGTACACTGGTAACGATACTGGTTGGCGGCCTGCAGGCATTACAGGACAGCAGCAAAGTGGGGTTGATTGTAGAATTTGTGATCTATATCAATATGCTCACTTTCCCCGTAAGTGCCATTGGCTGGACAGCCAGTATGATACAAAGGGCAGCAGCCTCGCAAAAAAGACTGAATGAATTTTTACTGACCGAGCCTGTTATCGCCAATCCTACGAATGCATTAACAGCAACTGTTTCGGGAGACATTGTTTTTGATGATATCAGTTTCACTTACCCCCATACAGGTATAAAAGCTTTGGATCATTTTAATCTCAGCATTAAAAAGGGAGATAAGGTTTTGCTACTGGGAAGAACGGGAAGCGGTAAATCAACCCTTGCCCAGCTATTACTCCGCTTTTATGACCCCACAGCAGGCAGTATAAGGGTGGGGGAGCATTCCCTAAAAGAAATTGACCTTCATACCCTTCGCGAACAGATCAGCTATGTTCAGCAGGATGTTTTTTTATTTAGCGATACCGTAAGCGATAATATCAGTTTCGGACTGGCCCAGGCCGCCATGCAGGATAAAATTGAACAGGCTGCGGGTTTTGCCAGTGTGCACAAAGAAATACTTGGATTCAGCAATGGTTATAATACCATGATTGGGGAAAGGGGCGTAACCCTTAGTGGTGGCCAGAAACAACGGATATCTATCGCCCGGGCACTCATAAAAGAACCCGAGATTATTGTATTTGATGATTGCCTGAGTGCGGTAGATGCCAAAACAGAAAATGAGATCATTGGTAATTTATACCGTTACCTGCACGATAAAACCGCCATAATTATTACCCACCGCATCTTTTCTTCCTTCAACTTTGATAATATTATCGTCTTGGAAAACGGTGAAGTAGCTGAACAGGGCACACATGAAGTGCTCATGGCCAATAACGGCTATTATGCAGAGTTATACAGGCTGCAATTGACACAAGAGAGAAGAGAAGTGGGTTAAATAACCGTAGTATCACGGGCCAGGGTCTAAATTAGTCCAAATCCTAAAATTTTGGTAATTCTGAAACAATCCTATATTTGTGACGCTTATAAAAAAATTGAAAACCAAAAACTAAAAACTGTGGCGTACGAGAACAACGACAAAAAGATGGAGAGTGTTTACAGCAAACGTATCAGGGCGGGTAAAAGAAGAACCTATTTTTTTGATGTACGGGCAACCAGGGGTAATGATTATTTTTTAACCATTACCGAGAGTCGCAAACGTTTCGATGACAATGGGTACGACAGGCATAAGATCTTCCTCTACAAAGAAGATTTTAATAAGTTTATCAAAGCTTTGGGTGAGGCTATTGACTATGTAAAGACAGACCTGATGCCGGATTTTGATTTTGATGCATTTAACCACGAATACAATGATGCAGAAGGTGGTGAAGGAGGAACTGAAAGAGAGCAGGTTAGTTCTGAGCCAGTGGCAGTTACCGCAGAA
>JAYTOS010000032.1:0-2437 GCA_043747705.1 Bacteroidota bacterium | reverse complement strand
GCTTTGCAACAGGGTGTGGCATTGAATGTGGCAGGTGGAACACATCACGCTTTTGCCGACCGGGGCGAAGGTTTTTGTTTGTTGAATGATATGGCCATTGCTTCGAATTATTTACTCAGGAACCAACTCGCCAAACAGATCCTTATCATTGACCTTGATGTACACCAGGGAAATGGCACAGCAAAATTATTTGAACACAACCCCGCTGTTTTTACATTCAGTATGCATGGCGCGCACAATTATCCTTTCCATAAAGAAATTTCAGACCTTGATATCCCTTTGAAAGACGGGACGGATGATGCAGCTTATCTAACATTACTATCCGATACCTTACCCGAACTGATCAGAAAAGTAAACCCTGATTTTGCATTTTACTTATCAGGTGTGGATATTTTGGATACTGATAAATTCGGTAAACTAAAAGTGAGTCCTGAAGGATGCCGGCAAAGAGATAAAATCGTTTTCGAACTCCTCAAACAATATCATATCCCTGTTACGGTAGCCATGGGCGGCGGGTATTCTGCTGATATAAAAATTATTGTTGAGGCACATTGTAATACTTTTCGATTGGCACAAGCGTTGTTTGAATAAATTTATTGACGGCGAAGCCCATTGATCAACCTTACAGCCGCAGTACCCTAAATTCTCCTCCGTGCAACTCTGTTTGCTCCGTGATCTCAGTGATAAAAAATAGCACTTAAGCTTTAGCAATTATTTTTAACACAAATATCACGGAGCAAACAGAGGTACGCAGAGGAGGCAGGTATATGTTTTCATGCTTGAGTAAGAAAGATCAATTAAATTTTTTCTTGAGGCTGCTTACCTGTTCCTGCAAATTATTCACCATACCAGCCAGTTGGTTTACATCCCACCGGGGGCCGGTATTTGCTTTTTGCATAATGTACACCGCTTTCCATACTTCCAGCACATCCTCTGAACTTACATTATAAGGTTCATATTGCGGGTTATCGCTGAGGAGGGTAATTTTATTTTTTAAGCGGTTATTCTTAATGATACGTTTATATACAACACCTTCATTTTTTGATAATACTACATAAGTATTACTATTCTTCACGTCCTCCAGGTCTTCTACTTTTTCACCAACGATGACACTGCCACTGGGCGTGGGCAGCATACTATCTCCCACGATTTCAAAAGCACGGTATTGGCCAGGCCCTAACATGGGCAGGGTAAATGTATTCAGTTCATCCACAAATTCAGGATCACCATACCCGGCTAAATAGCCCGCAGCCGCTTTTACGGGTACAAAGCGTACTTCCGCAACTTCAGATACCATCTTCATCTGCCTGCGCTTTTCCAGGTAGCTGATGGCTTTGGGGGCCGACAGGTCTTTAAACAAAAAATCTTCCAGGCTCAGTTTAAATATATTACAGATCATTTCCATCACTTCGAGCCTGGGCTCTGCACGCTCTTCTTCATAAGCACCTACCAGCGATCTTTTGATCTTTAATTTATTGGCAAATTCCTCCTGGGTCCAGCCCCGCAGCTTGCGCAGGTAACGTAAATTTTTTCCGGCGTTTGACATAGCTAACTGATTTAGTTAGCAATTTACTAACATTTTTAGTTATTACAAAATATATTTTTTATAATACCTCTTTATTATGAAATGGAGTTTGTTTAAATACATCCATTATGCGAATCAAGGGTTGAAACTAACCCCAGCTTTTAAGCTGGGGGGCAACTCAATACAGTCAAACAGGCTTTAGCCATGACGGGTTTGCCAGTAATTTCAGACCCAATCAGAGCTGAAGCCCAAAATCATTTGGGTTATGCTCATCCCAGCTTAAAAGCTGGAGTTAATACATATCCGAGAACCATAAAGAAAAAATATTATTATTCTTTAACGCCTGATTCGCATAAACTATATTTTAATAGGCGAAATAAAAACCATGGTGTATTTTCCTTTTCCCAAACTCGGATACAACATGAAAAAAATAGCCTTTTTATTGCTTTTTAGTATTCTTACCGGCAATGTTCAGTCGCAAGTCAAACAGGCATGGCCGGAAGACCTTATCCTTACCCCCGAGAAATCCGGTTTTGATAAAACATCTACGTATGGGGATGTGATAAAATTCATTAACACCATCAAAAGCCTGAGCCCTTACATTTGGGTAAGCACCATTGGCAAAAGCCCGATGGGCAAGGAAATACCGTTGGTTATCCTTGCCAAACCTGCCATCAGCACACCTGAGCAGGCAAGGGCTTCGGGCAAACCGGTGGTGTATATACAGGGAAATATACATGCAGGTGAAGTAGAAGGAAAGGAAGTGACGATGATGCTGATGCGCGATATTTTACTTGGTAAAAAAGGATTTCTCTTAGATAATCAGATCATCGTAATCGTGCCTATTTATAATACCGATGGAAATGATAAGATGGCCAAAGGTTTACGGCCTACCCAGGAAAACAGTCCATT
>JAYTOS010000031.1:0-8798 GCA_043747705.1 Bacteroidota bacterium | reverse complement strand
GTTCCGACTTCTATTTTAATCAATCGGATAGCTCCCTTAGTGATACCTGATGCTGCCAGTAAAGTATCTGCACCATTGCGTAATTTTAATATATCATATACACCCGCTTTTACATTTAGGTTTGTCCAAACAAAACAAGAATCTTTTTTCCGGTCATCCTCACCATGATGGTCCCAGTCATCATTATCGTGATGGCGTGTATCGGCACAGGTATCAACCAATACTTTAACCGACCGGATATCAATCAATACCTTATCAAATAAACCCGGCCCATCTGTTAAATACAGGGATAGATGTTGTTGCCCGGCTGGAACTGTTGAATCAACCGACGCACTTTTATTACAGGCTGTCATTAAGAATGAAACAGCAAAAGCCATGATGGCTGCAAAGAATAGGTGTTTGTTTTTCATGTGTTTTTGTTTTAGAGTAACATTTGCGCCATCAAGAAATATTGTGTTTATAAATGTTTGTTTGTTTCTATAAGAGATACAATAACCGTACTAAATGTTTACTAATGGTTTGTTAAAGCACTGATTCCATACTTTTTAATGCTTTTTTACTGTTAAAACTTCCTCTGGTAAACCATATCATCTTTTTCCTGTTATAACTATTTCAATTCGTCATTTTGTTAAGAAATACCATTGCAGTTGAGCGGAGGATAGATTTCTTACTTAACTTGGCCTTAACCAATGGATGATTCATGAAAAAGATACCAGGCTTAGTTATAGCGCTGCTTATATGCAATACTATTTTTTCGCAAAACTTATCGGATACAGAAAAAAAGCTCATTACTTATATAAACCAGCATTTATCGCAGGCAGAGCTATTATTAGCAGATGTGGTAAATATCAATAGCGGCACCCTGAATAAAGAAGGGGTAAAAAAAGTAGGCACTGTATTTACAAAAGAATTTACAAAAGCAGGATTTACCACAGAATGGGTAGCATTGCCCGATTCACTAAACCGGGCCGGGCATTTGGTAGCCACCCGCAAAGGTAAAAAAGGCAAACGCATTTTTATCATTGGCCACCTGGATACTGTTTTCGAACTGGATATGCCTTTCTCACCTTATACCAAACTCAATGATTCTACCGCTACGGGTCAGGGGGCCAATGATATGAAGGGTGGCGATGTGATTGTCATTGCGGCTTTACAGGCCCTTCAATCAATGGGTTTATTGAACGATGCCTCTATTACCGTTTATTTTACGGGGGATGAGGAAAAAGCCGGCATCCCTTCCAGCGTTAGCCGAAAGGATTTCATTGAACGGGCTAAAAACAGCGAAGTCGCATTGGGTTTTGAAGGTGCCCAGGGTTTGCATACTGTGGCAACAGCGCGCCGGGGTGCCAGCAGCTGGGATCTGAATGTTACCGCTAAAACGGGTCATTCGTCGGGTGTGTTCAGCACTGGTGCTGGTTATGGAGCTATTTACGAGGCGGCGAGGATACTGAACCAGTTTCGCGAAGAATTAAGTACAGAAAAATATTTGACATTTAACCCCGGTCTGATCATTGGCGGTTCTGATATGCAGTATGATGAGAGAAAAGCAAAGGGGGGAGCGATCGGTAAAACAAATATTATATCCCCCACCGTTATAGTAACCGGTGATTTGCGATTTTTAACCGAGCCGCAAAAAGAAGCCGCCCGTGAAAAGATGCGGACAATTGTTATGAAGAACTTAAACGGCACCCATGCTGAAATAAAATTCAGGGATGGCATACCTTCAATGGAACCTACTGAGGGAAATAACCGCCTGGTAAAAATTATAGACCAGGTAACAAAAGATATGGGTATGGGAGATACACAGGCCGGCGATCCGGGATCGAGGGGTGCGGGGGATATTTCGTATGTAGCCAAATACCTGGATTGCATTGATGGGTTAGGTGCTTCAGGTCGGGGTGCACATGCACCTGGCGAAACCATTAATCTGAAGGAATTACCATTTTTAATACAGAGAGCCGCTATTCTTATCTATCGTTTAACACACACTGAATAAATATAACCCCATGAGAAAAAAAATCGCGATCCTTTTCGCAACTACCTGTGCCCTGTTTTTTTCTGTACCTGCAGCCCATGCATATAAAGCAGAAAAGAGAGATTATTATGAAATAAAATTGTACCGCCTTTCTACCAATGAACAGGTGAGAAAAGTAGATGAATTTCTGCAGAATGCTTATTTACCTGCACTTCACAGATTAGGTATCAATAAAGTCGGTGTATTTCATGCAGTAGTAAATGATACAGCAGCGGACAAGAGAATATATGTTTTCATTCCGTTGCATTCTCTGGAGCAGGTGAATACGGTGGAAGACCTGTTGGTAAAAGATAAAGAACTTACGAAAGCAGGTGATGTGTATTGGAATGCCGCTTACAATGCCGTTGCCTATAACCGGATCGAAACGATTGTATTGAAAGCATTTCCGATGAGCCCCACTTTCTCTGTACCTTCTTTAACCGGCAAAAAAACAGAAAGGGTGTATGAATTGCGCAGTTATGAGGGTGGGACAGAAAGATTATATCGCCAAAAAGTAAAAATGTTTAATGAAGGCGGGGAGATCTCCCTGTTTAAACGACTGAATTTTAATGCTGTATTTTATGCGGAAGTAATTGCCGGAAGCCATATGCCTAACCTCATGTACATGACCAGCTTTAATAATATGGCCGACCGCGATCAACACTGGAAAGTATTTGGTGCTGACCCAGAATGGAACAAACTGAAAGTAGTAGCGGAATATTTAAATACGGTTTCAAAAAATGACCCTATTTTATTGAATCCCGCGGAATTCTCTGAACTATAAAGTCAAAAATAAACGGCCCCTGGATTTTTCCAATGGCCGTTTATTAAAAAATACTGCCGCGTTGGGTTACTGACAACTATTATATTTTTCTACGGCTTTTCCAAGCTGTGTATAATCTAATTGTTTGTTTTTTATATCGGCAACAAGCGCAGGGCAACCTGCAAAAGCGGTGGAAATGAATGTTTCAAAATTCTTTTGCGTTACCCATGATAGCTTACTATCGGAACCTGTTTGTATATAATAATCTCCTGCCTTGCCTTCTGCAGTGGTAACCACTATGGCTTCTGCCCCATTGTATATCATTTTACCGCTATTATCCGTTAACCGTTGGTATAAGCTGGCTTTATTACCCGAAACGGAGACTTTATAAAAATCACTGGCGAAAGAAATATAGTTCACTCCATTCAACGTAAAACCAGAAAGTTCTGCCGGCGTATATATTTTCCTTTGCCCCGTTGTTGCTGTAAATAATATATTGCCTTTATTTTTTGTCTGGTCTTTAATAGTCCCATCCAGTTTGTCATTTGCAGCGGTAACAATGGTTCCTTTTTGAAACTCAGAACTGCTGGTTTGTGATTCGGCCATGAAAGGCAATACGGTGGCTGCTAATAACAGCGATACAATCATTTTTTTCATACTGTTTAATTTAAAATTTATATTTTACTTACTAATAAGTAAGTATTAATGATAAAAAATATCTATTTAAGTTGACGGATAAGTGCACGTTTTATTGTATCGTAATCTTTTTTTCCTGAAATCCGGGCTAATTGCACACCGGCGGCGAGGTTGGTCATGATTAATAATGCCTGTGTCCTTGCAGATTCTGCAAAACTAAGTTCCCCGCTTCGCTTTCCTTCCGCCAGGATCTTTTCAACCATTCCAATTACTAATTCGATCAATAAGGTTGTTTTTTCTTTTACTGATTCGGGTAAAGTATTATAATCAGCCGCCACTGAACCAATTATACAGATACTCTTACATTCAACCAGAAGGGAATATTTTTCAATCAATTTTTCTAGTTTCTTCAAGGCCGTCAATCGGGATCCCTGCAATTGATTGCCAAGTAATACATACTCCTTAACATAACTCTCTAATATCCCCGCTAACAAATCTTCTTTCCCTCTGAAATGATAATGCACGGCGGCATTTTTTATATTCAGCTGTTTGGAAATATCGGCATAGCTGAAGGCATTGTAGCCATACAGTTTAATCAGTTCTTTCCCTATCCGGACGATTTCCTCTTTAGTATCTGTATTTCTGGCGGTCACAGCATGAAATTACCAATTACTTACTAATAAGTAAGTTTTAGGGGTTATTATTTTTCCACATTTTTTATGAATGATCAACCGAGGCTCAACGGTTAAGCCTGATGAGTATATCCAGGAGATCCTTTTCAGAGCGGAATCGATAGTTTTTATCACCTGAGAGCTTTGCAATTTCATCAGCCTGCCCCGGCATAAGGTCTGCCAATAACTGCCTTTTATTTACCTGCTTCAGGCTTTTAACCTGCTCATCATAAATATACCATTCGGAGACCTGCTTATAATTTTTTGTAAGTGCGGCAGCATACTCATAATAATCCTGAAGGGTTTTATAGGTATATTTAAGTAAGGTAAACCTGGGTCCTTCCGCCAATACTTCATAAAAAATACGATTGGCAGCCGGTGAATTGCCCGGGTAGCCATTCCTGAAAAGGGCATTCCGTTTTTTACCACTTTCTTCATATTCAAATGCAAATTCATTAATGGGATCAACAAATGAAAACTGTATCTCATCCAGTTTATAATAAAGCTGGTTACTGTATAAATTAAAACACAATAAAGCATTTTTGAGTACACGCCCATTACTGAACTTTACAGATCCGTTACCCCAGTTATCAGAAAGCATAGGGCTGCCTTTGATCTGGTACCTGACTTTTGCACTAAGCGGCCAACCCGCAACATCATATGTATCCGACAGGCTTGCATTGTTGCCATTGACTGAAGATTGCGAAGAACAGTCAATCGTTGTAAATACGGAAGCAAATAGAAGCAGTTTTTTCATGACAGGATTAATTACCTGAAGTCATTTGTGTATTGTTATAATTCAAAAATATTCAATTGGTTAGAATTATGTTCTTTGACATATTGCGGATAATCGTTTGAAAATAATTCAAGCAGCGGTGTTTTGCACAACAATGATATACTATGTATTTGTAGTATTTTATATTGCGATTGTTTAAGCTTTAATTGATGTTTTACAAAAGCTATCATCAGGTAAGTAATCATGGCTATATAAATTTGTGTTTTGACAGCATTAAATCTATATCCCCAAATCGATGGGCAGCTCAAATGATGCATTTGGCTTAGCGAGTTTTTGATCTTGAACAACAAGAACGGCTGCAAAAGATTCGTAAATGCGGTAGACTCTTTTCTCATTGGCTTTAGCAAGATTTGCTTTTGATCTTCCTTTACCCATTCGTAAATGATAGGATTTGTTTTGTTGGGATTGAAGACAGGTAATCAAATCACGTAAGCTATCACAATTGGACAACTGGCCAAAAATCATATAAAGTAACTGATGCCAACTACTAAAAGTTTTTACTTTATAATTCCCGTTGTATTTAGAAACACAGCGAATAAAATCATTGTGCGACAAAAACTCGATTAATTGAGAAAAAACGTATTTACCCTGATTCATAGTTTGCTGATTTACAGATGCCTGCAAATCAAAAAAACTAAAACCGTTTCAAATCGTTTGAAATCAAAAAAACGGTGAACCCCTTATCCAGCAATATTTTCAAAGAACTATGGTATTTTATAACAAGATGCTAATGACCTGAAGTTAACAAAAAAACAAAGAAATAACGGGTGCAAATAAGCGAGCACATGTAATAATCATATAAACCCTACTAAAATCTGTCCAATCAGTGATTAAAGAATATCTCCGTAGCCCCATACCCAAACCTCGGATCATATTGATTAATGAAAGTTTTTACTTCCCGCTTTGTTTTAAGTATTTCGTGTATCTCGTCACGCAGTTTCCCGGTTCCTACTCCATGAATAATAACCAGTGAAGGTTGTCGGTGCGCCACAGCCAGCTCATACCATTTTTGAAACTCGCTTAATTGCATGGTGAGTATTTCAAAATTACTCATGTGCTGAAAATTATCCACCAGCTTCTCCATATGCAGGTCTACCACAGAACGGGCAGGTTCTAAGTGCTGCCTTCCTTTGGATGCATCATATATTTTGTATCCTTTAGCTGCAAGTGAACCGAGTGCAAAATAAGGTTCATCTGCTTTATCCGGATATTCTGTGAATAATTGATAGGTGATGGTGGGTTCATTATTATCCTTCATCTCCTCAATCCTCTGAAACACTTGCTTTGGTTTTAATTTCAGCGAAGTTTCAAAATGCGGGGCTTTCTTTTTATCAGGCACCAACAAAGAAAAATCAAACGCAAAGGTGGGACTGTCATTCACTGCTTCAAAAGGAATATCATGCAGATAAAAATCATGAAAAGCAGCGATTTCATTGGTTAATTCAAAATCTGTTTTTCCCAGAAACTGTTGGGTATACATAAATTTATACGCTATACCTGTTTTATTAACAAGGTGTATTTTCAACAGATCAACTATTTCATCATTAAAATCGTCTAAAGAAAATTTAGGTATGAATGACAGCCAAACACCTTCTGCAACTTTTATCTGGTTGGGCTGTGGTTTTTCTTTAGGCAGCTGGTCAATATACACTTTCGGCTCTGCCTTTTTATCCTGGAACAGTTTCTTTTGTGTAAACCGTTTGAAATAAGGAAAATCAATCTGGTCCATATAAGCCGGGAACTTTACACCCCGGACTTCAATCATCACCATCTGATCATTCATAATTTCCACCACCCTGCCTTCTTCATTGCTAAGCAGCACAAGTATTTCATCTCCGATCTGGTATTTCATATTGCGAAATTACAAAGAAGCAACGAAGAGTTGGATAAGCAATTACGAATTTTCAATTACGAATTACGAGGGGGGGGAACGAAAGTTTTTATCCGTAATTGAAAATATGTAATTATCTATTCCCCAGTTTTCCCCTCTGCCAGCTTGCTTCTTTTTCGTCCGTACAGAAAATAAATTGTCAGCCCCAGTCCCATCCAGGCGAAGAACCATAACCAGCTGATGGCGGGTATCTCAATCATCAGATACAAACAACTCAATGCACCGATAACGGGTATGACGGAATAGCTTCCAATAAAACTTTTTACTGCCGTAATAATAGCTATCAGCATGAATACCAGGAATAATATCTCCTGGTAACCTTCTGAAGAAACATTGGTAAAGCCTTCTATGATGCGGTTACGGAACAGGAAGGCAACAATCCCAATTATCAGCGGCAAGAGGTATTTGCCATTGATATAGGGAAGCTGGAAAGCATTGCTACCCTTAGCTTTCGCTATTTTAGGCAATACCAATACACCAAAGCAAACTAACACAAACGCAAATAAAGTTCCGATACTTGTAAGGTCAGTCATGGTACTGCTCGATACAAATAAAGCAGGAATCCCTACCATAAACCCTGTAACGATTGTTGCAAAAGAAGGTGTATGAAATTTAGGATGTACTTTGGCAAATTGTTTAGGTAATAATCCATCACGGCTCATACTCATCCATATACGGGGTTGGCCTAATTGAAATACCAGTAATACACTCGTGGTTGCCACCACCGCACTTACTGAAATCAGGTATCCTATTTTATTCAGGTGTAATTTCTCAAACGCATAGGCCAATGGATCATCCACTTTCAATTCACTGAAATGAACCATTCCTGTTAAAACCAGGGCAATTAAAATATACAATACGGTACAGATTAATAAAGAATAAATCATACCCCTGGGCAGGTCGCGCTGCGGATTTTTGCATTCTTCGGCTGTGGTAGAAATCGCATCAAACCCAATATAGGCATAGAATACAGCCGACACGCCGGCCAATACCCCGCCAAACCCATTGGGCAAAAACGGGGTCCAGTTTTTAGTATCCACATAAAAAAAACCGATCACGATCACGAAAATAATCACCATGATCTTGAAGATTACCATAAAGTTGGTACTCTTTTTACTTTCCTTGATACCTATATAAGCCAGTATTGTAATCAAAAAAACAATGATTAATGCGGGCAGGTTGATGATAAATTTCCAGCCTGCAATCACCGGCGCATGCATAATGGCATCATATCCCATTTTTGCATTCTTACTCAGGGTTTCTAATGCTTGTCCGCTTGCCAAAGCTTTGGTAGCTTCTTCATATCCGGCATTTGCATTGCCGGCATTGGTAGCCAGCCAACCAGGCAACCCAATATGAAACCCTTCTAATAAATTATTAAAATACCCACTCCAGCTGATTGCCACCACGATGTTACCAATGGCATATTCAAGTATCAATGCCCAACCAATGATCCATGCCACCAATTCTCCAAACGACACATAAGCATAGGTATACGCACTACCTGCAATGGGCACACGGCTCGCAAACTCAGCATAACATAATGCACTGAACCCACAGGTCACGGCGGTAATCATAAAAAGGAATACAATGCCCGGGCCTCCATTAAACGCTGCCGTACCAATGGTTGAAAAAATACCGGCACCCACAACAGCAGCAATACCCATAAAAGTAAGGTCGCGTACGCCTAATACCTTACGTAGGCCGGCACCACCATGACCATCACTAAGCCCCGCCTCCGAATCTGCTACAATTTTTTCTATTGATTTTTTTCTGAAAAGAGAATCAGACATGTAGGGTTGTTTTTTTTGGATGAGGTAAGGGTTACTGTGGTTAAAATAGTTAAAATAGTTAAAAGTCAGCAGTGAATAGTCAAAAAAACGTTTTACCTCTTTAAACTTCTTTAACCTCTTTAACCTCTTTAACCTCTTTTAACTATTTTAACTACTTAAACCATTCTAACCATATACTTAGTACTCCCGCTGTATCAGGAACTCAGCTAATTCCTGTAACGGTTTTTTTCTTAT
>JAYTOS010000030.1:0-3481 GCA_043747705.1 Bacteroidota bacterium | reverse complement strand
CGGCAGCCTGTTCGAATTGTTGTTGTAATTCCATACTCATTTTTTTGTGGGTAGGCACGCTAAAGCAGCCTGAACCATTATTGCATTGATTCTAATAATTTATTTCCTTCTGCCTTTAAAGCTACATCATCCGTTGTTCTGGTAGGCAGTTTTACCAGCCTGTTTAATACCTCTATGGCTTTGGCGGGTTGGTGATTGTATTTATATGCTTTTGCAAGGTCTAAAAAGTTGGTTACAAAATACGGCTCGAGTGTTTTACATTTCTCCATGTGGCTAATGGCAGAATCCATATCACCTCCGGGTAATCCGCCATACAACAATTTAACAGCTATTTTTTTGATACCAGATAAGTTCACCATTTCATAATTCCATTTACCCAGCGTGTAATGCGCTTTGGCATGATTGATATTGATGCTTAAAGATTTTTCAGCATATTTCTTAGCATCCTTAACGAGTGCGACAATTTTTTTATTTTCAGTTTCTACATCAGTCATTTTACCTGAGGCCATTGCCATAGCATAATTTGCATCGGCATTATTACTGTCGGCAAGAATTGCCCGCTTCGCGAAAGAGAGGGAACTTTCAATATAAAGGCGTTTACCGTTTTTATCTGCCTGGCGGTTACTGAGAGAAATATTCAATTCTGCTGCCTTTACCAATGCTTTTATGTTGTCAGGCTCTAACCCCAGTATTTGTTTGTACTTGTCCAAAGCCTCTGGTTCTTTTTGTTGCTTCTCATAATTGTCTGCTTCCTTGAATAACACACTAATATCTTGCGACCGGACAGTCACTGTAATAAAAACCAACAAGATCGAAAAAAATAATTTCATACGCTTACAATTCTTTAACACTATTTCTTTTTAAGTCGAAGCTTACACCTACGCTGCCATTTAATTGTGAAACCGGCGGATATAATTTGCGGATAGATATAAACACTGTTTCTGCTAAGGAAAACTGTGCCAGAATTTGCTGGGCGATTTCGGTAGCCAGTGTTTCTAATAAAGAGGTGGGCACTGCCATTCTTTTCTTTACCAATTCATATACGGTTATATAGTCTACCGTATCTTCCAAATGCTTAACGGGTAAACGCCGCGGAGAATGTTTGATGGTAATATTCAGCTCAAATTCATTACCCAACAGCTTCTCCTCTTCATAAATACCATGGTGAGCGAAGATGATGATGTTGTGTAAGTGGATAGATAGCATGTATGCTGGTTTGATGTTTGGAATACGTGATTATGATTCTTTTGGTAACAACTCCCAGCCTAAACCCAAACTCCAAACGGTTTTTTACGCAAGTCCTTTCGCACTTAGATACCTCTCCGCATCCAGTGCTGCCATACACCCACTGCCCGCTGCGGTTACGGCCTGGCGGTAGGTTTTATCCTGAACATCGCCAGCGGCAAAAACACCTTCTATATTGGTTTTGGATGTGCCGGGTATGGTTTGTATGTAACCCGTTTCATCCATGGTTAACCAGTCTTTAAAAATATCGCTGTTAGGTTGGTGACCAATCGCCACAAAGAAACCACTGATGGGTATTTCCTGTGTTTCCTGTGTTTGGTTATTTTTAATGCGAACCGCTTCTACTTTTTTCTCTCCTAAAATTTCATCGGTATCGGTATTCCAGTACACTTTTATATTGGCTGTATTCACTACCCTGTCCTGCATCACTTTACTGGCCCGCATTTTATCCTTACGGATGAACATGTGTACGGTGGTACATAATTTCGACAAATACAAGGCTTCTTCAGCAGCGGTATCACCCGCACCCACAATGGCTACCTCTTTACCACGGAAGAAAAAACCATCGCAAACGGCGCAGGCACTCACGCCAAAACCATTCAGCCGTTCTTCGCTGGGGATGCCTAACCATTTGGCAGAGGCACCGGTACAGATGATGACAGAATCCGCTTCGATCAGTTTTTCTTCATCAATCCATACTTTATAAGGTTGTTGAGAGAAATCAACTTTAGTGGCTAATCCATAGCGCACATCCGCGCCCATTCTGACTGCCTGCTTTTCAAAATGAACCATCATTTCCGGGCCCTGTATACCATCCGGGTAACCGGGATAATTTTCTACTTCTGTAGTGATCGTTAATTGACCACCTGGTTGGATACCCTGGTATAATAATGGTTTCATATTAGCCCTTGCCGCATAAATGGCTGCGGTATAGCCTGCCGGACCTGAACCAATGATTAATACATGTACTTTTTCTGTAGCCTCATTTACCATACTGACTGTTTATTATTTTAGACGAACAAAAGTATCATTCCCTTGCAGTTATCGCCTGCGGGTTTTACACAAACTTTATTTATTTGGGGATAATCAGACTGATATATTGGGCCGAATAACCACAAAAAGAACCTAATCCCCCATTGCTGATGTTACTCAGTACTTTGCCCGGCGAAGAAAATGGGTTGCCTACTGATTGGTAAGTGAATTCCCATGTTCGCCAGAAATCATAACTGGATTTATCAATATTACAAAACTTTACGGTTAAGGTATCGCCCCTCATAAAATAGCCATGTTCATCCCTTCTTTTTACTTCATTTTTTGAAACCCCCTGGTCAATCTGGATATCATACGTTTTTCCGTCAATAATCTGGTCATCAAATACACTATTAAAACCCGGATAAAAATCCTCTCTGTTCACTTTAGTAAAATAGCGGATATAATTACCATAGCCGGGCGGATCAGTTACCCTCCCCATTAATACAACTTTGGTTGTATCGGGATTATTCGGTGCCTTCTTCCACCAAACCGAATCTATTTTTTTTGCCAGTACCGGGATAGTGGTTGATGAGGTATATACCTGTCCGCCTGTTTCAATAGACAAAGTATATTTTTTACCGGCTGCTCCAATCAACGTATTCGCCGGAGTAGTTGGGATTGTACTATAATAATAAAATGTATAGCCTGCAGATAGTACCATCGTATATTCTGTAAGCGTATATACCCTGGCTCCATCATCAATGGTTACCCTGGCGCCGTGCACATAAGAGTTGTTAAGCTTGGCAGTATCAATTTCTGAAAAATAATCTAATGAATTGGATAGGACTACAACTGGTGACTGGTTGTTTTCTATTTGCGCCTCCACTACTAATTTTGGGGCCTTTTTGTCTGGCTGAATATTGAGTCTTTTTTCACACCCCATCAGCATACAAATCCCTAAAAAAATAACCAAGCCTTTTTTCATTCTGCAAAATTATATTGATGTAACAAGTAAACGCTATAAATGTTACTATCCTGCTTTTATTAAGCGGAGAAAACTAAAATAAAACCCCTCTGTTTTTTTTGCAGAGGGGCTTTATTGTATAATGAGGTAAATATTTTACCCCAAATAAGCTTTCAATGCATTGCTGTAACGGGCTTTTTGTAAACGTTTGATAGCCCTTTCTTTAATCTGTCGAATACGCTCTTTGGTCAAATCATACTTCATGCCGATCTGTTCAATGGTTACACCGTTTTCTCCATC
>JAYTOS010000029.1:0-4775 GCA_043747705.1 Bacteroidota bacterium | reverse complement strand
AATAAGCCAACGCTTATCTCTAAGAAAAACATACTTTATAAATGCGGGTGGAGCCCGTTTGAAGGGTTTTCTTCACCGGCAACCATCGTCTACACATTTATAAATGGCCACCTGGTTTATGGAAATGGGGTGTTTAATGAATCACAGATGGGAATGCGGATGCATTTTGACAGGTAAAAAAGTTTGTAGTCTATGGTTTATTGTCTGTAGTCGTAAAAATCATTCACAACTACCTAACTTCAAACTCAAACCACAGACTTCAGACCACAAACTACAAACCAACACGAATGCAGGTAGACAAGACCACCCTCGCCGACCTTTCAATTTTTCACAATGAAGAAGAACAATCTGTTTTTCATCACCTTAACCAAACCCAGACAAATGGTGGCAGGGAATACCTGCGGCAGATACTGGGCAGGCCATTAGATGACATTAAAGATATTTTCGATACCCAGCAAACGCTGCAACAACTTATGGAGATATCAGCGCAATGGCCCGTTACCGTAACCAACGGAACGATTATGATGATTGAAAAATATTACGAATACCCTATTAACAGTTTTCCAAAGCAACCCAACGTATTCAATGCATTTACTTATAAGTTCATAAATAAGCACGATTTTTCATTAATCCGTTATTCGGTAGAACATGCTTTTGATTTTGCAAAAGGGCTGCAACAGATCGTAGATATTTTACATGAAAAACCACTCAGCAGACAGTTAGCCACCTGGATATCGCGGATGAATATGCTGCTCAGTAAACCCATGATACAAGATCTCATACAGGAAGATAAAAAAGCATTAACGCCCGTAGATGTTTTAACCTATGGCGGCTTTGTTTTATACAACTTTAAAAATGCTGCTTTTGAACTGATGGATATTTACAGCAAGCTGGATGCTTACATGAGCCTCGCATTGGCCTGTAAAAAATATTCTTTTTGCTTTCCTGTGATCAAAGAAATAAAAGAGCCGCATATTAAGGCAACGGGCCTGCACCATTTATTACTCGAAATACCCGTTTCTTATGATATTGAACTTTCCGTAAATAAGAATTTTCTTTTTCTTACCGGCGCCAATATGGCTGGCAAAAGCACTTTTATTAAAGCAGTAGGCATTTCGGTTTACCTCGCACATTTAGGCATGGGCGTGCCTGCTAAGGAAATGGAGATGAGTTATTTTGACGGGCTGCTAAGTAATATCCAGGTAGTGGATAATATTGTGAAAGGAGAAAGTTTTTTCTTTAACGAAGTACAACGGATAAAAAATACCATTGAAAAAATAAGTGATGGTAAGAACTGGCTGATATTAATTGATGAACTTTTCAAAGGTACTAACCAGCAGGATGCCGTTAAATGCAGTATTACGGTGATTGAAGGCTTGCGAAAAATGCAGAATGCTTTGTTCATATTATCAACCCATCTTTATGAAATTGGCGAAGACCTGCGAAAATACAGCAATATCCAGTTCCATTATTTTGAAACCTCTGTAGAAGACGACCAGTTATTGTTCAGTTATCAATTAAAAGAAGGTATCAGCAACGACAGGCTGGGTTACCTGATATTACGAAAAGAAGGTGTGGTAGCACTTTTAGAAAAATTATAATTATCTTGACGCATCTAACCACAGGATGCTTATGAAAAAATCACTATGGCTCATTTCAGGCCTATTATTTTTATTGGTGCTGGAAATCCTGAAAGTGTATTTCATTATGCCGTTTCCGGGTAGCCAGCAATTGAATTCAGTCGGCATTGCCTATTTCCTGCACAATAATATCTGGTGGCTGCGTATAATAGGCATTATCATTACCGTAGGTCCGTTCATGCATTTTATTACCAAAGGAAAGCTTTGGCAAAAAATAATATTAGTAATGGTAGTTGTGAGTTACGGGGCACTCATTTATCTGTTCAATTTCCGTTTTCTTGCCGACAAAATATTTCATCAGCCCAAACAAATATTATTTGCCAACGCAGCTGACGATACAACCAACCGCGACAAATTAATTATCGGTATTGCCGCAAATAACGAAGCCAGGGCCTATCCCATTGAGATCATCGGCTACCATCACCAGGTGCAGGACTCTTTCGGCAAAGTTCCCATTATCGTTACGTATTGCACGGTATGTCGCACAGGCCGTGTGTTTAGTTCGTATGTTGGGAGTTTCCCTGAACATTTCCGATTGGTAGGTATGGATCATTTCAATGCCATGTTTGAAGATTCAACCACAAAAAGCTGGTGGCAACAGGCTACGGGTTTTGCCGTTGCGGGTAAGCTAAAGGGGAGTAAATTATCTGAGCTCCCATCCGCACAAATGCGTTTAGGTGATTGGCTGGCTCTGTATCCTAATTCAAAAATATTACAGGCCGACAGTAATTATAAAAAACAATATTCCGAGCTTAATGGTTATGATGAAGGCACCATTAAGGGCAAATTAGAACATCATGATTCCTTGTCATGGAACCCGAAATCATGGGTTGTAGGTATCAGTATCCGTAGTAAAAGCAGGGCCTACGACTGGAACGACTTGCTAAAAGAAATAATGATTACAGATTCTTTAGACGGTACCCCCTTACTGCTAACTATCGAGCCCAATGGTAAAACCTTCTATGCACTAAACAGAACTTTTATCGGACAGGCAATACAATTTATACCCGGTAGTTCTAAAGATCTGATGGAAGATACCCAAACACATTCAACCTGGAAAATAAGCGGTATTTGTATTGAGGGTCAGCTGAAAGGCAGTCAGCTATTACACCCACAGGCCTACCAGGAATTCTGGCATTCATGGAAAACTTTTCATCCTGCTACAACAATGTATAAAAAATAATTTTATGAAATTGATTATCGCCTTACTGAGTTTTTTCCTTTGTGCCGGTGTATTTTCACAGAAACAGCCGCTTCCCCTTATTTCAAAAGTGTATAGCCTGGATAAAGCGGCTTCTGTTTCGGATGGAGAGGGGACTACCAAATTTATCTTTAATGGGTCAGGTGCCATACTTGCGGAGCACATGATAACCGCTATCACTTTGTTTAAAGGGAAGACGACAACCTACAGCAGTAAATTCCCCCTTGAACGGTTTTTTATCATTAAAAACGGGCCGGTGAAAATAACCCTGAGAGATAGTTCCGCCATTTTAGATCGTGGCTCTGTGATATGTGTACTTCCGGGAGATAATATCCGTATTGAGAATACCGGCCCCACCGATGCGCAGTTTTATGAAATGACTTATCGCTCTATCAAACAGCCCGATGCCGAGCGTGGCAAAAAAGCGGGTGGTTCTTTTATGATCAACTGGAAAGATATCGTTTTCAAACCCATGGATAAAGGTGGTACACGCCAGTTTTTCGACAGGCAAACAACCATGTTTAACCGTTTTGATATTCATGTAACCCAACTCAATGAAGGTTTTAAAAGTCACGACCCACATACCCATGTCAATGAAGAAATTATCCTCATGCTGGATGGTAATGCAGAAATGCAGATAGGTGCAGATCATCAAAAAGCAAATGCCGGGGATGTTGTTTTACTCAACTCCATGGTATTGCATAACCTTACCAATATCGGTAAAACGCCATGCCTCTATTTTGCCATTCAGTGGAATTAATTTTTTTAAAAAATATTTTTAAAAAAAATAAGATTAGGTATAAATACGCTATTCTCGTTTCCTACATACAAGTACCTTTCTGTTTTTATTGGTGACGGTAGTTATTCTGCAATAACAACGGCATCTCTGTGTTTATAAAACAGTTGGGTATGCTTGTAAAAACTTTCGGGAGTGCCGTATATGGTGTAGAAGCCATTAATATTACCATTGAAGTGAATGTTAGCATGGGACAGAAATACACCATCGTTGGCTTGCCCGATAATGCCGTACGTGAAAGTTTAGAACGTACAGAAAGTGCCATCAAGACAAATAATTATTACATGCCACGCACGAAATTAGTCGTGAACCTGGCACCAGCCGATATCCGTAAAACCGGATCTGCTTTCGATCTGCCCATCGCCATAGGCATACTCGGTGCCAGTGAACAATTAGAAGAACCTGAACGGTTAAAAGATTATGTGATCATGGGTGAATTGAGTTTAGATGGCACGGTACAATCCATCAAAGGTGCTTTGCCTATTGCCATACAGGCGCGCAAAGAAGGTTTTAAAGGATTGATTGTACCGCTGGCAAATGCAAGAGAGGCTGGTATGGTAAGCAACCTAGAAGTATATGGTGTGGGGCATTTGAACGAAGTGGTTAATTTTTTTAAAGACGTTAATAGTTTGCAACCCGTTGTTGTAAATACAAGAGAAGAATTCTTCAGCGACCAATATTCATTTGATATTGATTTCAACGAAGTAAAAGGTCAGGAAAATATAAAAAGGGCAATGGAGATTGCCGCTGCCGGTGGTCATAATGCCATATTGATTGGTCCGCCCGGTGCCGGAAAAACCATGCTGGCCAAGCGTTTACCTACCATACTCCCGCCGCTTAGTTTACAGGAGGCATTGGAAACAACAAAGATCCATAGTGTGGCAGGTAAGTTGCCGGAGCACAGTGCATTAATCAATAAGCGTCCGTTTCGCTCACCGCATCATACTATTTCCGATGTGGCCTTGGTAGGTGGTGGCAGTACCCCTCAACCCGGTGAAATTTCATTGGCACATAATGGTGTTTTGTTTTTAGATGAGTTACCCGAATTCAAGAGAACCGTATTGGAAGTAATGCGGCAACCGATGGAAGAAAGAAGGGTAACCATTTCCCGCGCAAAAATGGCACTCGATTTCCCTGC
>JAYTOS010000028.1:0-1273 GCA_043747705.1 Bacteroidota bacterium | reverse complement strand
ACGTTGTAAAATTAATTTTACCCGGTTAGCAGTATTGTAATGTTCATCCCCAACAATCAATGGGGTTAAAATTCTTGAAGTAGAATCTAATGGATCAACTGCAGGGTAAATACCTAAATCAGCAATTTTACGACTCAATACTGTAGTGGCATCTAGATGTGCAAAAGTTGTTGCTGGAGCCGGATCTGTTAAATCATCTGCAGGTACATACACCGCCTGCACAGAAGTGATGGAACCATTTTTGGTAGAGGTAATTCTTTCCTGCATCAATCCCATTTCGGTAGCTAATGTTGGCTGGTAACCCACCGCACTCGGCATACGACCCAACAAAGCCGATACTTCTGAACCAGCTTGTGTAAAACGGAAAATATTATCAACAAAAAACAAAATATCTTTTCCCTGCCCGGTACCTTCTCCATCACGAAAATATTCGGCGATGGTTAATCCGCTTAAAGCTACACGAGCTCTAGCTCCTGGTGGTTCGTTCATTTGTCCAAATACGAAGGTTGCTTTGGATTCTTTCAGATCTTCAAGATTCACCGCACTTAAATCCCATCCACCTTCTTCCATGCTATGCTTAAACTTTTCACCATAGTTCATAATGCCTGCTTCAATCATTTCTCTCATCAGGTCATTTCCTTCACGGGTTCTTTCTCCAACACCGGCAAAAACCGACATACCGCCATAACCCTTCGCTATGTTATTAATCAACTCCTGGATCAATACAGTTTTACCTACACCTGCACCACCAAACAATCCAATTTTACCACCCTTGGCATAAGGCTCAATCAGGTCAATTACTTTTATACCCGTAAAAAGCACTTCTGTTGCAGTACTTAAATTTTCGAATAATGGTGGCTTATTGTGAATAGGGCGCCCGTTAACTTTTGACACCGGGGGTAAACCATCAATAGGATCGCCGGTCACGTTAAACAAGCGTCCGTTAATTCCTTCACCAATTGGCATTGCAATGGGAATTCCGGTATCCACCACATCAGTTCCTCTAACTAAACCCTCTGTACCATCCATGGCAATACAGCGTACACTGTCTTCGCCCAGGTGCTGTTGCACCTCCATAACCAATACATCTCCGTTTTCACGCTTCATTTCCAAAGCGTTATAAATTTCAGGCAACTTGCCAAAAAACTGTACGTCTACTACGGCACCGATAACCTGTTTAACTTTACCAACGTTCGCCATATAGCAATTTATTTAGGTAACTGTTTTAAAATTGGCCGCAAAGGTAAGGGATTAAGCTTTTTAAATAAAAGTG
>JAYTOS010000027.1:0-13771 GCA_043747705.1 Bacteroidota bacterium | reverse complement strand
GTATTGATCTTAGGAACTTTTACGTCTTTGATGGGTTCGGGTTGTTTTTTTACAGGTTTAACGGGTGGAGCCGGTGGGGCTTTCACCTCAATTTTTGGTTTCTGGGGTGGTGCAGCAGGTTTAACCGGTGCAGGTGCAGGTTTGGCAGCCACAATGGGTTTCGCAACAGGTTTGGCAGCAACAGGTTTGGCAGCAGGCTTAAGGACTACCTTCACCGCTTTTGCAGGAATTGCTTTAACAGGTGCAGCTTTTTTTACAGGTGCCGCTTTTGCAGGAGCAGGTTTAGGCACAGGTTTAGAAGCTACTTTCTTAGCCGGAACTGCTTTCTTAGGTGCAGGTTTAGGCACCGCTTTCTTAGCCTGGACTGCCTTTTTAGGTGCAGGTTTAGAAGCCACTTTCTTAGCCGGGATTACTTTTTTGGGAGCAGGCTTGGGAGCCACTTTCTTAGCCGGGGCCGCCTTTTTAGGCGCAGGTTTCTTAGTTGGCATACAGTTTTATCCTTTTTTGATTACTACCACTCTCAACAGAATGTCATTGATTTCAATTTCAGTGCCATCCTGTATTTGGGGCACCCAATCAATGGAATCTGCCAAAATTTCGCGGCAAATATAGTCGTTATACTTAATAATAGACGGCTTTAGGTTTTTACTCTCAAGCACAGTCACGAATATACGGTCTGTGAGATCAAAAACGCTTTCTTTTCTGATATTTTGTATCCGGTTCACGAATTCACGGGCATCGCCTTCCTGTTTCAGCTCGTCGGTGAGGGTAATATCCAGGGCAACGGTAAGGCTGCCTTTACTGGCTACGCTCCAGCCGGGGATGTCTTCTGCAACTATGTCTACGTCTGTCAATCCAATTGTAATAAGTTCTCCCTCTATCGTCAAATGAAAACTGCCTTCTTTTTCAATGGTCGTTATATCCAGTTGGGAAAAATTACTGATAGCCGCACTTACTGCTTTCATCCTGGTACCCAAACGCGTACCCAATGCTTTAAAATTAGCTTTTATTTTTTTGCTTATCACCCCTTCTGTTTCGGTGATGTACACCATTTCTTTCACATTCACTTCTGCTTTGATCAGGTCTTCGATTTTTTCCAATTGGGTTTTCATTCCGGCATTCAAAACCGGGACCATCACTTTTTGCAAAGGCTGGCGCACTTTAATGTTTACTTTTTTGCGAAGCGATAATACCAGCGAACAAACATCCTGCGCCAACTGCATCCTTTCTTCCAGTGATCTATTAATAGCCGATTCATTGGCGATCGGGAAATCAGCATGATGTATAGATTCTACGCTGAACTTACCGGTTACTGCATTCAGGTTACGGAAAACAGAATCGCTGAAAAATGGCGATATGGGTGCCATGAGGCGAACGATGGTCTCAAGACATTCGTATAAGGTTTGATAAGCACTGATTTTATCCTGTTCATATTCCCCTTTCCAAAAACGGCGGCGGCAGAGGCGCACATACCAGTTGCTTAAATGTTCATCTAAAAATTCTTCAATGGAACGGCCCGCTAAAGTAGGCTCATAATCATCCATGGCTGCTGTTACATTCTTTATCAAAGTATTTAAAGAAGAAAGTATCCAACGGTCTATCTCCGGCCTTTCTGCCAAAGGAATAGTTGCTTCTGTAAAAGCGAACCCATCCACATTTGCATACAAGGCAAAGAACTGGTAGGTATTATATAGTGTACCGAAAAATTTACGTTGCACTTCCTGTATACCTGCGAGGTCGAATTTTAAATTGTCCCATGGCGAAGCATTGGTGATCAGGTACCAGCGGGTAGCATCGGCACCATATTTTTCAATAGTTTCGAATGGGTTTACCACATTGCCCAGGCGTTTGCTCATTTTATTTCCGTTCTTATCCAATACTAGTCCGTTACTCACCACGGTTTTATACGCCACACTATCAAACAACATCACACTCAATGCATGCAGGGTGTAGAACCAGCCGCGGGTTTGGTCAACACCCTCGGCGATGAAATCGGCGGGGAATGCCTCGCCTTTATCAACCAGGTCTTTATTTTCAAAAGGGTAATGCCATTGGGCATAGGGCATCGCACCGCTATCGAACCAGACATCAATCAGGTCGGCCACACGCTTCATGGGTTTGCCGGAAGCACTTACCAGAATGATGTCATCCACAAATGGTTTGTGCAGGTCAAGTATGCCTTCGTGCAGGTAATGTTTGTTAACATCGCCACCCAATTCTTCGCTGGCTTTTCTGATACCTTCATTCAGTTCATCAATAGAACCGATACATACTTCTTCATCGCCTTCTTCCGTTCTCCAAATGGGTAATGGTGTGCCCCAATAGCGGCTGCGGCTGAGGTTCCAGTCAACCATATTTTCGAGCCAGTTACCAAAGCGGCCCTCGCCGGTTGATTTGGGCTTCCAGTTGATGGTTTTATTCAGTTCCACCATCCGATCTTTTACAGCCGTGGTTTTAATAAACCATGCATCCAACGGGTAATAGAGAATGGGTTTATCGGTTCTCCAGCAATGCGGGTAACTGTGTTCGTATTTTTCTACTTTGAATGCGCGGTTTTCTTTTTTCAGTTTTACGCTGATGTCAACATTTACATCTATGTAGTTGGGATCGTCTTTATAATTCTTAACGTAACGGTTACTGAATTCGCCAAGTCCTTCTACAAATTTGCCTTGTTTATCTACCATCGTTAAGATGCCGATATTGTATTTTTTCCCAACCTTGTAATCATCTGCACCAAATGCAGGAGCTGTGTGAACGATACCGGTACCGTCTTCTGTAGTTACAAAATCGCCGAGTAAAACGCGGAAGGGTTTGGCGTTTGGGGTTTGGAGTTTAACATTCTCTAATGAATTGGCTTCGTAGGAAAGTAGTTGCTCATATTCACAGTCTTCTATTTGCGATCCTTTGAATTCTGTCAGTACTTGCCAAGGAATTATTTTTGCCTTTTCATCATATCCTTCAAAATCAGTATTTTCTCCTTCCGGCTTGAAATACTTACCCAGCAAGGTTTTCGCCAGTACTACATTTACAGGAAGTTGTGTGTATGGATTGAATGTTTTTACCAATACATACGTAATATTAGGACCAACTGTTAGGCCGAGATTAGAAGGTAGTGTCCATGGTGTAGTTGTCCATGCCATGAAGAATATCTCACCCCGGCCCTCTCCGGTTCCCGGAGAGGGGGTAACTTTTTGGAAAATGAATTCGCTTTTCTCATTCCGCACGGCCTTAAACATGGCTACAACACTTGTATCCTTTACATCCTTATACGTTCCGGGCTGGTTAAGTTCATGTGAGCTCAATCCTGTTCCCGCGGCGGGTGAGTAGGGTTGAATACTGACACTCTCATACAATAATCCTTTTTTATATAATTCACTCAATATCCACCAGAGTGTTTCAATATAATTATTTTCGTAGGTGATGTAGGGATGGTCGAGATCAACCCAATAACCCATCTTGGTGGTGAGCTCATCCCATTTGCCTTTATAGCGCAATACGGCTTCACGGCATTTTTGGTTATAGTCTTCAACAGATATTTTTTTGCCGATATCTTCTTTGGTAATACCCAGTTCCTTTTCTACACCCAACTCAATTGGCAACCCATGGGTATCCCAGCCACCCTTGCGTTTTACCTGGAAGCCCTGCATGGTTTTGTAGCGGCAAACCATATCCTTCAATGTTCGGGAAATCACATGGTGTATTCCGGGCATGCCATTGGCACTGGGCGGGCCTTCATAAAATACAAAGGGCTTCCTGCCCTCGCGGAGGGAAACACTTTTTTCAAAAGCCTGTCCATTGCTCCATTTGGCCAATATTTCCTGTTCGATTACCGGAAGGTTTAATCCGGAGAATTCTGGGTATTTCACACGCATAAAAGGCTTATCCTGTCTGTTTTTAAAGTCTGCGAAGGTAGTAAATATCCCAATCAGAAATCAGGTCTGAAAGGGTTTCACCGGCAGTAAAACCGGATATTACGGGCAATATTTGCTTCCGGCATGACCAAACTCATGTTTTCTTTTTCCGGAGCTGGTTAGTTTTGCTTTATTATACATTGATATGAACATTACGACCGCCCTTTTAACAAAATATAACCAGCCTGTTCCGCGGTATACCAGCTATCCTACCGTTCCCTTCTGGAATGAAGGCCTGCACAAGGATCAATGGGAAAGGCTTTTCAGGCATGAATATGAAGCTAATGATGCTGCGAATGGCATCAGCCTGTATATACACCTGCCTTTTTGCGAATCACTTTGTACATATTGTGGCTGTAATAAAAAAATCACTCTCCAACATTCAGTTGAAGAAACGTACAGTGAAACAATACTGGCAGAATGGAAATTGTACTGCGCCCTAATGGTAACAAAACCGGTTATCCGCGAACTGCATCTGGGTGGTGGCACCCCTACTTTTTTTTCTCCTGAAAACCTGGTAAACCTGTTAAGTCGCTTATTTGAGACAGCCACTATCCATCCCGAACGTGAATTCAGTTTTGAGGGCCATCCGAACAATACTACGAAAGAACACCTGCAGGCCTTGTATACAATTGGTTTTAGAAGGGTAAGTTTTGGGGTACAGGACCATAACCCCGAAGTGCAGCGGGTTATCAACCGCATTCAACCTTTGGAAAGGGTGCAACAGGTGATTCGGGAAGCGAGGGAAATCGGGTATGAATCCGTTAATACCGACCTCATTTATGGACTCCCTTTACAAACACCGGAAAGTATGGAAAAAACCATACGGCAAACCATTGAATTAAGGCCTGACAGAATTGCCTTTTACAGCTATGCACATGTACCCTGGACCAGCCGTGCGCAACGGTTATTTGATGAGCATGACCTTCCCTCGGCTGAAACAAAAATGCAGCTATACCGGCTGAGTAAAAAATTATTTCAGGAAGCTGGTTATATTGATATTGGGATGGATCATTTCGCACTTCCGCACGACGATTTGTACCGTTCGAAAATAGAAGGAACCCTTCACAGGAATTTTATGGGTTATACATTACACCCCACCAATATGCTTATCGGGCTGGGCGTTTCGGCCATTAGTGATACCGGAATGGGATATGCGCAGAATGAAAAAACATTGCATGATTATTATGATGCGATCGGCAAAGGAGAACTGGCCGTTACCAAAGGCTATTTTTTGACTGATGAAGACAAAACTTTCGGCAAATACATACTGGATATCTGTTGCCGGGGAAAAACAAGTTTTAGGGAAGAAAACTTTTCGCTACTGAATGAGTGGAGTTTCCCTTTGCTGGAAGATCTGGAAAAAGACGGGTTGATCATCCTCGATGAAACGGGCTTACAGGTAACTGAAAAAGGAAGTCATTTTATCAGGAATATTTGTTTTGCTTTTGACCTGCATGTACATAGAAGAAAAACTATTTCAAATGCACCGATTTTCAGTAAAGCCATTTAATGAACCTATTTTGATCTTTTGCGTGCCCGCTTATAAATAGCGATGGCAGCAAGCAGCAAAAAGATGAAGATAATCAGCCCTGCAATTCCCCAAACAAAACTGAGGGTTTGTTTTACTGTTACCAGCATTACAATAGCAATGAGTAAAACAGTGGCCACTTCGTTCCATATCCTGAGTTGCTGGGAACTGTACCTGAATTCTCCACGCATCTCCTGCAAAAATATCCGGTGGAGTGATAAATGATAGAGATAAAGTAAAACAACAAAAATCAGTTTAAATAATAACCACTGGCCTGCGGGTTCAAAAACAACCCTGTTCCAGCCGCCATCAAACATCGTATAGGTTCCCAGTATTAAAGTCAATACCGCCGATGGCCAGGTAATGCCGTACCATAGCCTTTTCGTCATCAGTGCCAACTGCTCACGTAAAACCTTTTGCTCAGGTCCGGTCTTTTCACCGGCTTCCGTTGCATAAATAAATAACCTGGGTATATAAAAAAGACCGGCGAACCAGGTAACCACAAAAATGATATGTAAGGCTTTCAGGTAAGGGTACATGGATACAGTTATAAAATACGTTGAAGTAGAAGCTGAATATCGGCTATTTACTTTTCAATAGCAGCAATGATTTCCCTGTTACCCGTTTTATATTCTTCAATCCATTTTGCCAATGCACCCACCCACAATGGATGTGTATTTAAACAGGGTATCATCGAATAGGATTCGCCGCCGGCCTGCATAAATGATTCTCTTCCCCTTTCGTCTATTTCTTCCAGTGTTTCCAGGCAATCGCTTACAAATGCGGGGCAAACCACTAATAATTTTTTGATTCCTTCTTTGGGCATTTCTTCCAAACGGATATCTGTAAAAGGCTGCAGCCAACCTTTACCCAAACGCGACTGAAAAGAAATACTGAATTTATTTGCGGGTAAGCCAAGCTTTTCTGTTACCAAACGTGTGGTGGTAAATACCTGGTGCCGGTAACAGGTAGCGTGTGCGGGTGAATCTGTTTCACAACAATTGGTCACCTTCAGGCAATGACAGCCTGTGGTATCGCTTTTGCGGATATGCCTTTCCGGTATGCCATGGTAGCTGAATAAAATATGGTCATACTCTTTCGCCAGCCAGGGTTCAATATTGGCTGATAATGCATGGATATAATCGGGATTTTTATAAAACGGTTTTAGGACGGAAAGTTTGAAGGGGTAGGATCGTTGCGCATATTGTTCTTCGGCATATACTATCGCCGTTTCATAACTACTCATGGCATAGTGGGGATATAAAGGAACAAGGACCACTTCTTCAAGGCCGGGGTGTTGCTGAAGCAATTGATCAAAAGCTTCTCCCGGTGAAGGGCTTCCGTAACGCATAGCAACGGCTACCGGCTCTTCTATTTTTTGTTGCAGGGATTGCTGCAATTGCTTCGTAAATACAATTAGTGGCGAACCCTGTTCTGTCCAGATTGTCTTGTAGGCTTCCGCAGATTTGGGAGCCCTGAACGGCACAATAATCCCCCTTACCAATAAGGCACGGGCAATAAAGGGTATATCAATTACCCTCCCATCCATCAAAAATTCATTCAGGTATTTTCTAACATCTTTTACTTTCGTAGAATCCGGTGAGCCCAGGTTCATTAATAATATCGCCTTTTTCGCAGGTTGTAGCATAATGGAATTGTGTTTGCAAATGTAAAGTAACAATCTGCATAGTTTACTGTTCGATGTTTTTAAACAGATTATGGTAAGGAGAAGAGGATAATGATATATATCAGCTTTATTAGTTATAAAACACTAAAACGTGACACAGAAATGACAGAGTAATGACGTAAGTCATGCTTTGTAACAAAGCCCCAAGGATACCTTTGTGTACTTAAAAAACTAGCCCTAAAAGCGGAACCAGCAGCATGGAGATTAACCAATTTTTTGTAACCGGGATTAACTATAAAAAAACAGATGCCGCTATTCGTGGGGAGTTTGCTGTTAGCCCGGATCAATATGCTTCTCTTTTACAAAAAGCCATTTTGCTTGGGCTAACGGAAATATTCATATTAAGTACCTGTAACCGAACAGAGATTTATGGATTATCGCCGGATGCAGATACATTGATAACCCTGCTTTGTGGGGAAACTACCGGAGATGCTGATACTTTTCGCCAGTTATGCTATATCAAACAGGGTAAAGAAGCCATAGAGCATATCTTTTCTGTTGGAGCAGGCCTCGATTCACAGATTCTGGGAGATTATGAAATTGTGGGACAGATGAAGCTGGCTGTGAAATTTGCCAAAGAAAAAGGATTAATTGGGGGTTTTACAGAAAGGTTATTCAATACGGTATTACAATCCTCAAAACTTATTAAGAATGAAACCGCTTTAAGTGGGGGCACCATTTCTGTTTCTTTTGCCGCTATCCAGTTTCTGAAAGAACATTGTGTGGATACTTCCAGCAAAAAAATAGTTTTACTGGGTACCGGTAAAATTGGCCGCAACACCTGCAAGAACCTGATTGATTATCTGGAAACGACCAATATTACCCTTATTAACCGTACCGATGAAAAAGCTGTTGAACTGGCCGCTGAGCTGGGTTTACGCAGTTCGGCCTACGCGGGTATGGAACATGAAATACAATCGGCTGATATTGTAATTGTAGCTACGAATGCCGATAAAGCCGTTATTACCAGGCAAAGCCTTTTGCGCAGCACGCCAAAAATATTGATTGATTTGTCTATCCCTAATAATATTGAACCGGCAACCGGAACACTTCCGCATATTATATTGGCGAATGTGGATGATCTTTCCTTAATCAATGACAAAACGCTTGAAAAACGCCAGGCAGAAGTTCCCAGGGCGATGGAAATTATTTCGGACCACATAACTGAATTTCTCGAATGGCATACGCTGCGCCGCCATGTACCCGTATTGAAAGCGGTAAAACAAAAATTACAGGATATGTATTCCTGCGATTTGTTCCGCTCATCAGACCCTGCCCTCCGGCATACAATGGACAAAGCGGCTATTCAGAAAGCCGTAAATAATGTGGCCATGAAAATGCGTCACCAACATCAGCCCGGATGTTACTATATTGAGGCTATCAATGATTTTATGACAACCAGCGTTAACTGATCCATGAACAAAGTATTGAGGATAGGAACCCGCGACAGCCAGCTGGCTGTTTGGCAAGCCACATTAGTGCAGGCACAACTGCTGCAACATGGTATTGCCGCAGAACTGGTGTATATTAAAAGTGATGGCGATATTGACCTTGTAACCCCACTGTATGAAATTGGTGTACAAGGCATCTTTACCAAAACACTAGATGCTGCTTTATTAAGCAATCGGATAGACATTGCCGTACATTCCATGAAAGATGTACCCACACAATTGGCACAAGGAATTATACAGGCCGCAGTATTAATGCGAGCTTCTTATAAAGATATTTTAGTTTATAAAAACAGTGCTGTCATCCATGAATGGGAACTGAATAATTTACAAATCAGTTTCCCTTCAGGGGTCGGCGGTATCATAGCCACCAGCAGCACCCGCCGCAAAGCACAATGGTTAAACCGTTACCCGCACCATACCATTGAAAACCTGCGTGGCAATGTAAATACAAGATTGCGCAAAGTGACTGAGAGCGTATGGGATGGGGCTATTTTTGCGGCGGCAGGATTAGAACGCATCGGCTTACGACCCGAAAAATCTGTAGAACTGGATTGGATGTTGCCCGCCCCCGCACAAGGTGCCATTATGATCGTTTGCAGAGAAGAAGATACGGCTGCAAAAGATGTCTGTGTACTACTGAATGATACTACGACAGCTTTGTGCACAAAAATTGAACGGGACTTTTTAAGAACACTATTCGGCGGATGCTCAACACCCATCAGTGCGTTAGCGGAGTTGAAAGAGGATATCGTTTTTTTCCGAGGCAATATCTTATCGCCTGACGGAAAAGACAAAATGCAAATCGCAATGGATGTGCCTTTACTACAAAGTGCAGCATTGGGCATACAGGCCGCAAAAAAATTATTAGAGGAAGGGGCCGATAAAATAGTAGCTGCTATTCGCCATGCAGGAAAATAAAATAAACATATTATCTACCCGGCCTGTTGACAAATCTCTGTTGCAGGAAGCCCGCGCAAAAAATATGGTGCTCGATACTTTGTCATTCATAGAAACAGAAGCCATTCAAACAATAGAAATACAACAGGAAGTTGAACAGGTATCTATTCAATTCGCAACCGTTGTTTTCACCAGTATGAATGCAGTAGAATCTGTTACAGGGATGCTGGATGGACATATTCCCAACTGGAACATTTACTGCATCGGCTACCGCACAAAAGAATTGATAGAAAAATACTTCGGAGAAACCGCGATTGCCGGAACAGCCGATAGTGCCATGGAACTGGCAGAATTAATTATTGAAGAAGATGCTACCGACGAAGTAGTTTTTTTCTGTGGCGATCAACGCAGGCAGGAGCTACCTTCTAAACTGCACGAGCACAATATCAATGTAATCGAGATCACTGTTTACCAAACTATTCCTATTAATCATACCATAGAGAAGGAATATGATGGGGTTGTTTTTTTTAGTCCCAGTGCTGTTGATAGTTTTTTTAAAAAAAATAAGTTGCCTGCCAAAACAATTGTGTTCGTTATCGGTATCACTACAGAACAAACCATCCGAAAATATTGTAGCAATAAGATCATCGTAAGCAGGTTACCAGGGAAAGAGAAGCTGGTGGAGCAGGCGATGGGGTATTTTTTGTGAATGGTGAACCTGAATCGTGAGTAGTGAATTGTGAGCAGTGAGTTTTTAAATGAAAGATGATTTATTAATATAAAAAAGATGCAGTTGTGAAAGCTGATTACATATCATACCAAAGGATACTCACCATTCACTACTCACTACTCGCAAAAATATGATACAAAACGACCTCCTGCTAAGAACCCTCCGTGGAGAAGAAACGGAAAGAACACCTGTATGGATGATGCGCCAGGCCGGCCGCTACCTTCCGGAATATATGGAACTGAGGGGCAAATATGGCTTTTTTGAACGATGCCAGACACCTGAATTAGCCTGTCAGATCACACTCCAACCGGTAGATATCATAGGCGTAGATGCTGCTATTTTATTTTCTGATATTTTGGTGGTACCACAAGCGATGGGATTGGAAGTACAGCTCATTGAAAGTAAAGGACCCTACTTACCCGATCCGATAAAGACATTGAATGATTTGAAACGTGTTCGTGTTCCTGATGTTGCTGAAACATTAGGTTATGTATTCGATGCCATCAAAATGATTAAACAGGAACTTAATGGAAGGGTGCCTTTAATTGGCTTTGCAGGATCACCATGGACCTTATTGTGTTATATGGTACAGGGCAAAGGCTCAAAAACGTTTGACGAGGCCAAAGCATTTTGCTACACACAACCCGAATTGGCGCACCAGCTTTTACAGATGATCACCGATACCACGATTGCCTATCTAACCGCCCAGGTAAAAGCAGGCGCAGATACCATTCAGTTATTTGATAGCTGGGGCGGGCTATTGGGTCCGGATGATTTTGAAACATTTTCCTTGCAATACATGCGGCAGATTGTTACTGCTTTAAAAGATATTGTTCCCACTATTGTTTTTGCGAAAGGTGCCTGGCATAGTTTAGATGCGATGGCAGCAACAGGTGCGCAGGGTTTGGGGATCGACTGGTGCATCAGGCCTGAAATGGCGAGGCAATTTGCTGGCAAGAATATTACATTACAAGGTAATTTCGATCCGGCAAAATTATTATCACCCATTCCCGTTATACAAAAAGAAGTAAAAGCCATGCTGGATGCTTTTGGACCAGGCCGGCATATTGCCAATTTAGGTCATGGTATTTTGCCCAATGTACCGGTTGATCATGCCAGGGCATTTGTAGACAGTGTAAAAAATTACCGGCATACAAAATGAGCAGCCCATTACCATACAAAACAGGTACCGATGCATTCAGAAGCAGCTGGATAGATTATGTGAATGAATTGCAGGAACACATCTGTAAAGCATTGGAAACAGCAGATGGCAATGCTTTGTTTGGATCCGATGATTGGGAAAGGGCCGAAGGCAACGGTGGTGGCGGCAAAACAAGAACTTTGACGAATGGAGCTGTTTTTGAAAAAGCAGGAGTGAACACATCCGTGGTATCTGGAAATGTAACCGATACGATGCGGAAACAATTAAAGATTAACGGCGACAAATGGTTTGCCTGTGGCTTATCGCTTGTATTACATCCTTTGAACCCCTTCGTTCCTACGGTGCATGCCAATTGGCGTTATTTTGAATTGTATGATGAAGCTGGTTATGTAATTGACCATTGGTTTGGCGGTGGTACCGATCTTACGCCTTATTATCTTTTTGATGAAGATGCCAGGCATTTTCATCAATCGCTTAAAAATGCTTTAGATCCTTTTGGAGATGAATTGTATCCGCTATATAAGCAGCAGTGCGATGATTATTTTGTTAACCAACACCGTAATAAAGAAACAAGGGGTATCGGCGGGATATTTTATGACCATATTCGTGCAGAAGATGAAGCGGGACTTGAAAAATTGTTGCTGTTTCAGGAGGCAAACGGAAATGCATTTTTAGGATCTTATCTTCCCATCGTGCAAAAAAGAAAAGATACCTTGTATACGGCTAAGGAAACAGAATGGCAGGAGATCAGGCGAGGGCGTTATGTTGAGTTTAACCTTCTGCATGACAGGGGTACCATTTTCGGATTAAAAACAAATGGGCGCACCGAAAGTATTTTAATGAGCCTCCCGCCAAGGGCAAGATGGCAATATAACCATCAGCCCGAACCGGGTACAGCAGAAGATATATTATTACAGGTTTGTTTGCATCCTGTTAATTGGATATAAATTTATACAGATGATATTACAAAGAAGAAACCGCATCCTGCGCCAGTCACCGGCTATCAGATCAATAGTGGCGGAAACAATTCTGCAACCAGCAGATTTTATCGCCCCGTTATTTATTGATGAAGGTGAAAATATTACAACTGAGATTGCCTCCATGCCCGGATACTATCGCCGCTCACTTGACCTTACAGTAAAAGAAGTAAAAGAATTATGGAACCTGGGTATCAAATCTGTGCTAATCTTTATTAAATGCGATGATGCATTAAAAGACAATACCGGCAAAGAAGCCTGGCATAAAAACGGGCTCATGCAACGCAGCATCAAAGCCATTAAGGACGCTGTACCTGAAATAGTGGTTATGACAGATGTGGCACTCGACCCCTATTCTTCTTATGGCCATGATGGTATTGTAAAAGATGGCGAGATAGTTAATGACGAAACGGTAGAAGCATTGGTAAAAATGAGTAATAGTCATGCCGCAGCCGGTGCTGATTTTGTAGCCCCGAGTGATATGATGGATGGCCGCATTGGAGCGATCAGGAATGGTTTGGAAGAAGCGGGGTTTACACGAACAGGTATTATGAGTTACAGTGCAAAATATGCATCCTGTTTTTATGGTCCGTTCAGGGATGCCCTTGATAGTGCACCAGGTTTCGGTGACAAGAAAACCTACCAGATGGATCCTGCCAACCGGCTGGAAGCGATTAAGGAAACATTGATGGATATTGAAGAAGGCGCCGACATTGTAATGGTAAAACCGGCGATGGCCTATTTAGATATTATCCGTGAAGTAAAAAATGCGGTAGAGGTTCCGGTAAGTGCTTACCAGGTAAGCGGTGAATATGCCATGATCAAAGCCGCTGCTAAAATGGGATGGCTGAATGAGGAGAAAGCCATGATAGAAAGCCTTACATCCATCAAAAGAGCAGGTGCGGATTTAATTGCTTCGTATTTTGCAAAAGAAGCAGTGAGGCTGATTGGTTAAAAAAGTATTTGTACGTTGATTTTTCGGGAGAAACACGGTTTTTTAGTGAATGGGCAATGGTGAATATTATTTTTTTTTACTACGATCAACTTAGTTTAGATATTATTCATAAAAAATCACTTCATTATGTTCCTTTCTCTAAATCATCAGAAGCTCGATATTTATGCAGCCTCTAAATTATTTGTTTATGAATGCTATAAATTAACCAAACATTTACCTTCCGAAGAAAAATTTGGAATGATCTCGCAGATTCGAAGGGCAGCTTTATCTGTTCATTTAAACATTGCTGAGGGTGCCTCAAGAAGATCAGAAGCGGAAAGAAAAAGATATTATGAAATAGCAAGAGGCTCTGTTATAGAGATAGATGCAGCACTTGATATTGCTAAAGAGTTATTGTATTTGGAAACATATAAAATAGATATTCTTGGAAAATTGATGGTACCATGTTTTAAAATGCTATCCGGCATGAT
>JAYTOS010000026.1:0-12387 GCA_043747705.1 Bacteroidota bacterium | reverse complement strand
TAGTAATTCGTAATCCGTAATTAATAATTATTGGCTTACCATTATCAGGTGCCAATTTTTGAATCTGCGGTTTATCCGATCTAAAATAATAATTACTTGTTATGAATGCTTTACCAATTCCGTTGCCTCAGGATCGTGCTTGTACCTGAATACGAGCGGGAAAATAATGCCTAATACCAATGCATACGCACTAAACGTAAACCAGATACTCTGCCAGTCTTTTACACCGTTTGCCGTAAAATGATCCACCACCCAGCCACTGAGTGTTCCGCCGAGGTAAGCACCGATACCATTTGTCATCAGCATAAATAAACCTTGTGCACTGGCCCTTATTTTAATGTCAGCCTCTTTTTCTACAAATAATGAACCGGAGATATTAAAAAAATCAAAAGCCATCCCATAAATGATCATGGAAAGGATTAACAGGTATAAACCATGACCAGGATCGCCGATGCCAAACAGACCGAAGCGTAAAACCCAGGCAAAAATGCTCATCAGCATTACATTCTTAATGCCAAACCTACGTAAGAAAAAAGGAATGGTAAGAATGAAAAGTGTTTCTGATATCTGTGAAATAGACAGCAACAGATTGGGATGTTTTACTCCAAATGAATCTGCATAACTGGTTTTGAAATCATCCAGGAAAGCACCTCCGAATGCATTGGTGATTTGCAGAGCCGCCCCGAGCAGCATGGCGAATACAAAGAAGATGATCATCTTCTTTCTTTTAAATAATACAAAAGCATCGAGGCCCATTGCAGATACCAGGCTTCGCTTGGCATCTATTTTTATTCTTGTACAGGCAGGCATAGTAAAAGAATAGATACCTAATAATAAACCGGCCCCAGCACTAACATATAATTGAAGCGGACTCTTTGTCCAGCCGAACATATCCACCATCCACATAGCACAAATAAAACCGATAGTACCCCATACGCGGATAGGAGGGAAATCTTTTACAATATCAAACCCTTTCTTTTCCAACACGATATAAGAGACTGTATTGTTCAACGCGATGGTTGGCATAAAGAACATTGAATTGAGTAACATGATCAGGTAAAACGTACGGTAATCAGTTACGGTTGATGCCCAGAGAAGCAGGCCAGCCCCAAAAATATGGCAAAGACCCAATACCTTTTCAGCATTTACCCACCTATCGGCCACAATCCCTAACAATGCCGGCATAAACAAAGATGCGATGCCCATGGTTGCATAAACGGCACCTACTTCACCACCTGTAAAATGCAGGGTTACAATCATATAACCCCCTAATGAAATCAACCATGCGCCCCAAACGAAAAACTCTAAAAAATTCATCACCTTTAGTCGCAACTTGATGTTCATAGCAGCCAATTTAGTTAGTAATTTAATTGGGTAAGATAATCAATAAAAATAAAGAAAATCAATTTCGAGATTCAACATTCATTCAGATACGGTACAAAAAAAAGGAGCTTTCAACAAAGCTCCTTTTTAAAAAATCATCAGCACAATTAAATATGCGACTTGATTTTTTTGTCCAGTACCGATTTTGGTACGGCACCAATTTGTTTGTCAACTATCTGACCACCTTTAATGAAAAGGATAGCAGGTATAGAAGTAATGCCATAATTCACACTCAGGTTCGGGTTATGGTCAACATTTACTTTGCCCACATTTATCTTGCCATCGTATTCTTTTGCCAATTCTTCAATAACCGGTCCGATCGCGCGGCAAGGGCCACACCATTCTGCCCAGAAATCAACCAGTGTCAGTTTATCGCTGTCCAATACGGTTGACTGGAAATTTGCGTCTGTTAGTTCTAAAGCCATTTTTTAACTGTTTTATTGTTTATTTATAATTATCTCTTGCATGTAAGTGTCAAATATAAATCCAAACCACGGTTTGTGCTGATTTGACTTTTCCACCATTGTGATTAATGACGTTGCAACAGTAATTACCTGACAAGCGGTCAGCTTATTTCTTTTTAAACGGAAACCACCTGAAAAATGTAGCTGATCGCCATAACCATTCCACTGGCCCATAATTGAATAGGGTGAGCCACCATTTGCTTACAACAACCTGCAAAAAGAAGTAAGAGATGCCTATCAGCCAGTTTAACCAGGGTGGGGTTTGGGCCACCAGTCCGAATCCCACATGGTAAAAAAGTGCCAGGCCAAGCAAGGTTTGTGACAGATAACAGGTTAATGCCAGTTTACCTACCGATGCCAGCGGGTAAAGTATTTTCTGCCATCGGTCACGGTACATTAAAAGGGTAAGTCCGGATACATAAAAACAAACCAATGCGGCACTGTGTATATCATAAAAAATGCTGAATATGAAGCCAATTACGCGATTTTGCTCCCAACCCAGTTTAAACAGCATGTTTGCGCCAAAAATGCCCAATCCTATGGACAACGTGAATAATATGATCCATCCGCTTTTACGGCATATTTTTTTGATAACCGGACGCGATTCTTCCGGTGTTTCAAACCAACGTTTTCGGCCGGTGTACATACCCAGCAGGAAGAACCCAAAAGTGATAAAAATCCGCCCGCTATCTAATTGGAACCTGAATTTGGTGGATAAGTTGTTCCAGTTGTCTTTTAACAGGGCTGGCAGGTTTGCCTGACTAATAATATGGTAATAGGCCTTACCCTCTGCATCAAAATCAACCGGTTTGCCCGCTGCGGCTGCTGTTTGCGGGTTTTCAGTGAGGAATTTAATCACTTCAATCACCTTACCCGGTGCATTAATGGCGAATAAGATGCCGATAATTAAAATGGCGCGGGTGCTCATTTTGCGCATGGGAAGCAATAAAAATCCCAATGGAGCATAAATGGAGAGGATATCGCCCCGCCAGAAAGCGTGATGGATAAGGCCTATCATACCCAACAATGCAATACGCCAGGCATATAGAAGAACAAAATTGTCATTTCTTTTTTCCATGCTTTGCATCTGGAGGAAAAAACTCAACCCAAAAAGGAAAGAGAAAAAGGCAAAGAATTTACCGGAGATCAGTAATTCATTAAGCGTAGAAATAATTCCGGTGCCAATATCATGGTACTTGTTAAAAATATCACCTGGCAGGGGTCCGGCAGTGTACCAGAAAATCATGTGTGCAAGCAGGATACCCAGCAAGGCAAAGCCACGTAAAGCATCTACTGTAATTATTCTTTGTGATAAGCTGTTCTGTTGTAGCATAAGCTGTTTTGGTTTAGTAGGCACAAGAAGGCGATTAATTTCTCTTTTTACCAGTTAAAAAAGGATGAACGCAGTTTTTCAGGGAAGAACAGTCAGCCAAACGGGCAGAAGATACCTTTAGTTACAGAAATTAAGAATAAAAACATGAGTAAATCCACAACACAGGTTATGTGTTGTGATTAAAGGGATTTAATGTTATCTTTCTTGTATAAATATTTTGTATGAACCGTAAACAATTCCTGTCCGCATCTGCTATCCTTTCAGCAGCGGCTATTTTACCCGATCAGTCGGTTGTGGCCCAAAATTACCAGTCGAATGGGTTCGAACGGTTGGTTGATGCCAATGGTAATTTTTTACACCAGCCATTACCATACAATAAAAATTTTCTGGAGCCCCATATGGATGAAGAAACAGTTTACCTGCACCATACTTTTCACCATGGAGGGGCAGTAAAAGCGGCCAATAATGACCTGCAGAAAATAAGGAAGGCAATTGATGAAAATAATTTGGAAACAGTGGATTACTGGACAAAAAAATTAAGTTATCATTTTTCTTCTCATGTGCTGCATACCATTTTCTGGACCAACCTTACCAATAAAAAAACAGAACCTTCCGGTGATCTGTTAAAAAGGATAGAAAAAGATTTTGGCAGTTATGATAAGTTGAAAATGTATATCTCCAAAACTGCCAAAGATGTGGATGGCAACGGATGGGGGATACTTGGCTATCAGCCTTACTCAGATAAACTCACCATCCTGCAATGTGAGAACCATGAGAAGCTTACACAATGGGGGGTAATCCCTTTATTGGTGATTGATGTTTGGGAACATGCTTACTATCTCAAATACAAAAATAAGCGGAACGATTTTGTAGATATAATGCTGAATATTATAAACTGGGATAATGTAGCAGATAGATTAAATGGGGCGGTGAAAATAATATAAGAAATCATCAATTGTGAGTAATGAGTGATAGAAAACTTTACTCACTACTCACGCCCTTCATCACCCTACCAGTCCCACATGCACATCTACATCGGGATTATTCAATAGAAACTCCGCCATCTCTTCATTCATCTGGAAACCTTTTTCCATGGTGTACATGCTTATTTTCATATTTTCTTTCGGTTCATAGATATTGAAGCGGAGAGAAGATTTTCCTGGGAAGCTGCGTACATTTTTATCAACAAAACTTACAAAGTCGGAAGTTACAGATGCAGGGTGTACATTGATTTCGATACTTCGTGTAAGGGTTTGTTTAACGGTTTCCAAGAGTGACATCGTATTAATCTTAAAATCAAATTCATTTGGTCGGTTATAACGTGGGCGGAAAAAACCATTCAGCAAAACATTCTGCCCCTTTTCCAGGTAATTCTGGAACTTGATATAATCTTCACTCCATAAAATAAAGTCTGTTTTACCACTAAAATCTTCAATACTGAATGAACCGAAATTTTTACCGGTTTTGGTTACCCGGTGTTGTACATCTACCACCAAGCCCGCTACCCGGTGGCTTTTACCGGGATTGGATTGTAAATGAAGTGTTTCTTTTATTTCATTGAAATCATTGATCCTGGTGATGCCGTAATACTTTAATTCAAATTTAAAATGATCCAAAGGATGGCCGCTCATGAACATGCCGGTAACATCTTTTTCATGATCCAAAAGTTCGGTCAACGTCCACGGTTCGCAATTGGGGATCTTGGGTTGTGGAACCTGCATGGCAGCTGGCAGGTCGCCAAATAATGTATTGGTGGTGCCGGCACTTAACATTTGTTGGGCCTGACCGTAGCCAATTATTTTTTCCAGGCCTGTTGCCCTTTCCCCATCGGCAATAGTAAAATACTGAGCCCGGTGGAAATTGGTAAACCCATCGAATGCACCTGAATAAGCCAGGCTTTCAAGGGATTTTTTATTGACATTTTTTTGTAATACACGCTTAATAAAATCAAACATATCCGTGTATACGCCATTCTTCTCTCTTTCTGCGATAATGTTATCTACGGCAGCATCACCGGCACCTTTTAACCCACCCAAACCAAAACGGATCTCGCCTTTCTGGTTTACGGCAAAGCCTTTTAATGATTCATTGATATCAGGTCCCAGCACCCTAATACCCATCCGTTTACATTCTTCCATGAAGAAAGTAATCTTCTCAATGGCACCGGCATGGTTTAATACGGCCGACATATATTCTCCAGGATAATGCACTTTTAAATAAGCAGTCTGATAGGCAACAAATGCATAACAGGTGGAGTGCGATTTGTTGAACGCATATTGGGCAAATGCTTCCCAGTCGGTCCATATTTTTTCGAGCTTATCTGCGGGGTGTCCTTTGGCAGTGGCACCTGAAATAAACTGGGCCTTCATTTTATCCAGCACCGATTTTTGTTTCTTACCCATTGCTTTACGCAATACATCCGCATCGCCTTTGGTAAAGCCTGCGAGGCTTTGACTAAGCAGCATCACCTGTTCCTGGTAAACTGTGATACCGTAAGTGTCTACCAGGTATTCTTCCATATCTGGCACATCATAACTAACCGGTTCACGGCCATGCTTGCGGTCAATGAATTTGGGGATATATGCGATAGGGCCGGGGCGGTACAGGGCATTCATCGCAATCAGTTCATCAAATTTATCGGGCTTGAGTTCGCGCAAGTATTTCTGCATGCCCACACTTTCAAATTGGAACGTAGCATTGGTTTCACCTTTTTGATACAACTGGAAAGTCTTCTCATCATCCAGCGGAATGGTATCAAGGTCTATCACAATACCATGATTCTGCTTGATCAGTTGCAATGCCGTTTTTAAAATGGACAGGGTTTTTAAACCCAAAAAGTCCATCTTCAATACGCCGGCATCTTCAATAATGCTTCCTTCAATTTGTGTTACCCAAAGATCAGAGTCGCGGGAAGTGGCTACGGGTATCAGTTCTGTCAGATCACAAGGTGCAATGATGATTCCTGCTGCGTGTATGCCGGTATTCCGGACAGAGCCTTCTAATCTTTCCGCTTCTTTTAATACCTGTGCACGGATATCGGTACCATTATAAATTTCGCGGATCTTCTTTACATTCTCAATATCTTCCTGCTGGTATGCTTCTCTTTCCTGTAAAGAATTTTCACCTTCTTTTATAGTCAACGGCGCATGTAATACCCTGCGTAATTCTGTACCTGGTTTATCGGGTACTAACTTCGCCAGCATATTGCTCTCTGCCAGTGGGAGGTCCAATACACGGGCTACATCTTTGATACTCATCTTGGCAGCCATCGTGCCATAAGTGATAATTTGCGCTACCTGGTTCTTTCCATATTTTTCAACAACATAATCAATTACTTTCTGGCGGCCCTCGTCATCAAAGTCGGTATCTATATCGGGCATGCTCTTACGGTCCGGATTAAGGAAACGCTCGAATAGTAAATTGTATTTAATGGGATCAATATTAGTGATGCCGATGCAATAAGCTACCACGCTGCCGGCTGCAGAACCACGTCCGGGGCCAACAAACACATTCATTTCACGTCCGGCTTTGATAAAATCACTTACAATTAAAAAGTAACCGGCAAAACCCATTGTGCGGATGGTGAACAATTCAAAATCGAGCCGTTCCTGTATTTCAGGAGTAAGGTCGTTGTACCGTATTTTAGCACCTTCCTTTGTAATATGCTGCAGGTATTCCCATTGATTGAGGTTGGCATCTGCATGCACTTGAAATTCTTTTGGTATAGGGAAGGCAGGAAGCAGGATATCTTTTTTCAGATTGAGTATCTCAACCTTATCTACAATCGCGTTGGTGTTATCGAGCGACTCAGGAATATCACTGAAGAGAGTTTGCATCTCTTCAGTAGTCTTAAAATAAAACTGGTTGTTCGGAAATTTAAACCGACGGTTCTTTACCTGTATCTCATCATTTACAAAATCATCAAACCCCGGTGTACTTTGTTTCTCACCAGTGTTGATACAAAGCAGAATATCGTGCGCATTGGAATCATCCTTATCAATATAATGGCTATCGTTGGTAGCAATAACCTGGACATTGTATTTTTTTGAGAACTTAAGTAATGTCTGGTTAATGATCTCCTGTTCTTTTATGTTATGACGCTGGATCTCTATATAATAATCCTCCCCAAACATATCCAGCCACCATTTGAATTCATTTTCCGCTTTTTCTTCTCCCTCATGTAAAATGGTTTGTGGCACATACGCACCAATACAACAGGTGGTTGCGATGAGCCCCTCATGGTATTTTTCAATCAGTTCTTTGTCTATTCTTGGGTATTTGCTGTACATGCCTTCAATAAAACCCAGAGAAGTCAGTTTTACCAGGTTTTGGTACCCGATTTTATTCTTGGCCAATAATACCTGGTGGTAGCGGTTATCTTTTACATCTTTTGTAAAAGATTTGGCATGCCTGTCTTTTACCACATAAAATTCGCAACCTACAATGGGCTTCACCACAGGTTCGGTGATATCTTTTCCATTGGCATCTTTACCAACCACTTTGGTATTTTTCCAGGCCTGGCTCACAAAATCGAAGGCGCCAAACATATTGCCGTGATCGGTAATGGCCAATGCGGGCATTTGGTCCTTGATAGCTTTTTTGTACAAGCCACCAATGGCCGCTGCACCATCAAGCAATGAGTATTGGGTGTGCACGTGAAGATGAGAAAATTTGGGCATGAGTGTTTGGCGTTTGGCGTTTGGAGTTGGTTCAAACCAAACCCGAAACAAATAGCAAATATCGTTAGTTACAGGATGTTTATGCGGATACAATTTTCCACAACCCCAAACTTTCAGACTTATCCACATTTCCCTGTTTACTCGTAGCGAAACGATAAAGTTATTCAACTGCTTTCCGGTTTTAGTGTAGGGACCTTAACTTGCCAAAACTGATTTTATGAAAATACACGGCCTTACGATAGGATTATGTAGCCTGCTGGTTTTTACCAGTTGCCGGTCAATTAGTAAATTGTCGGCAAAGGATAGTGCTGCGGCTAATACAAGATTGACTAAAAAATCGAATTCGCCAGCCAAAAGGGAATTTCTCGACCAGATTGAGGTAACCCCCGGATCGGTCGTAAACCCTTACCACAATACCGCAGGCACCACAACAAAAAAAACGGAGCCTGTTACCCGAACCACGCGCGCAGATACAAAGCCTGATGGGCAAATCACCACAGTTAACATAGAGACAGCTAACATGTTGCAACTGAAATATGCGATCATCATGGATGCTACGGTGGAAAAACTAACGAATATTCCGCTATTGGAAGTGATTGATAAATGGTGGGGAACGAAATATTGTATGGGGGGCAGTACCGATGACTGTATAGACTGTTCTGCTTTTACGCAGATCATCATGCGAGATGTGTATCAGCAGAATTTACCCAGAACAGCGCAGGAACAGTTTAATACTGCCGACAGAATAGAACTGGAAGACCTTCGCGAGGGAGACCTTATTTTTTTTAATACAGGTGGAAGAGATATTTCACATGTAGGTATTTACCTGCTCAATAACAAGTTCGTACATGCAGCTACCAGTGGCGGTGTGATGATCAGTGATTTGAATGATATCTATTGGCAGACAAAATATAGAGGAGCTGGAAGGATGGGAAAATAGTTAAGGGTTTGAATCACAAATGATTCTTTTGGCGTTACCTGTTTACATTTTATTTTAACGCTTCATTCTTTTCACCCTTTTTAAGAAATTATCATACAACTGCCCGGCATCCGGGGTGAGTTTCAAGTAAAAGACACCAGCAATCATTATCAACGAAAACATACCTCCCCGAAGAATAATACCCAGCCAACCATGGATATCTTTCATCAGAAAAAAGCAAAGGCAATAAGCACTTAAACCAAGAATAAGTGAATACAATGTTTTTAATGTGAAAGGCTGCATACTAAATTTCCTGCGAAGAAATTCGAACCGGATGAAATTATAAATACTATACGCCGTTAATTCTGCAAATGCAGAACCGATGATCCCGTAATTTTTTATAAGGTAGTAGGTGAGGGGTAACCTGAAGGCCAGTAAAGTAACACCACTATAAAAGTCGAACCGCCAGAAAGTAGAGGTATTGATCACCATGGCATTCAAGCCCGTACCTGCATCTATAATACGAACCATGCCGAGTATAAAAAGAACGCCCAACCCATCCGCATATTCTTTTTGTATGGTTAGTACCAACATCCCATCTTTTACATTCAGCCAGATATTACCGAAAATGAAAAGCGACATCAGTAACAGGTTGATACAGGATCTTTGATAGATACGGTGGATTTCTTTATAATCTTTATCCTTCCATGCCCTTGCCAATACACCCGCAGAAATGGCCTGGATACTCCGTTGTGGTATTTGAATGAGGTTAGCGGCATATTGCGCAAAAACAAACACACCTGTAGCCGCGAGGCCTTTGATACTGGCAATAATCAGGCTGTCAATGGTAGCTGCTACCGCTGCAATAACAGTACCACCGAAAATAAGCATCTGCATGCTTACTATTTTTTTCCAGAATTTACGGGTAACGCTGCTGATGCTGAAACTGAAATATAAATGCCCCGTTTTATACATATAGCCCAGCAGTACAAGAAATACAATTAGGTATTGAAAGGAAAAAAAGTAAATAAAATAGCGGAAAGAAATCACATGAAAATAAAACAGCATAATCAATACACTGGTCAAAATACGCAGCCCGGTTTCTTTCAGAAAATTGGAGATGATGGACTTTTGTACTGCCCAGCAAAAACTCTCAATCACAGAAAAGAAAAGCATACCCATGGCGAAGGGGAACAGCCAGAAATAATAATCAACCACGAGCTTTGAATTCTCAGAAAATTTACGCACAAACAAAGGCTCAAAATACCAACCACCCAGCAATACCAATATAAACCCGATAAAAGATGCCAGCAATGCCCATGATAAAAGATCTATCCTTTTTTCCGGAAGGTTATCTTTATAATATGGATAGAATTTATAAATCACCGGGATAACCCCGAGGGATCCAAAAGCAAACATGATCTGCGCAAAATCAAAAAAGATACGGGTTATCGCATATTGGTCGGGGGTGAAAATATTACCTGTTTTATAAAATCCGAACGGGGTTTTGGCTGTATAGAAATAGTTATTGATAAACCCAATAAAGAAGCCGATATACACCAGTACACTTGAGATAATCGTTTGCTTGCGGATACTGCCCATAATGTTTTCGTTATCTCTGTTAATTAACGGGAGCCACCAGCTTTACATCGATATAAAATTGTTTTTCAATTTCTTCCGGTTTTACAATATCGGCTTCACCGGCTTTCAGGCCAAGCGATTTCCATTGTGTATTTACAGGTTCGATCAATACTTCTTTTCCGCCAACTTTAATCAACACAGGCATATCAAATCCATCTACCACATTAGACCAACGGTAGGTAATTGATTGCTTGTTATCAGGAAAATAATATTCAAGCACAGGTATTTTTGTAGTGGTAAGGTATTGATCAAATATTTTATCAAGTTTTTTTCCGATAAACCCACTCATAGCATTACATATATCTTTTGTAGTGACAGTTTGGTGATAAAATTTTTTATTCAGGAAACGCAACATGTTCCTGAACTTCTCATCATCACGCATGAAGTGCCGGATACTGTGTAACATATTCCCAGACTTTGGATACATATCACCACTACCTTGTTTATTAACCCCATAGGCAGCAATAATGGGCACATCATTTCGGATACCTTTTCTGGTACCATAATTATATTCATTACCTGCTTCCACACCGCTCTGGCATTCTGTGTATAGTGTTTCAGTATAATTGGTAAAGCCTTCGTGAATCCACATGTCTGCCAGATCTTTACTGGTAATATTATTGGCAAACCATTCGTGGCCGCTTTCATGCACGATGATAAAATCCCATTTCAATCCCCAACCGGTTCCTGATAAATCCCTCCCTAAATAACCATTCTTAAATTCATTGCCATACGCTACCGCACTCTGGTGTTCCATTCCAAGGTGTGGGGCCTGTATTAATTTATAGCTATCCTCATAAAAAGGATAAGGTCCCATCCAGTGCTCAAAACAACGCAGCATAAGCGGTGCCTGTTTAAACTGTTCCTTGGCTTTATCCAATTCATAATCCAGTACCCAATAATCGCAATCCAATTTGCCTTTTTCACCTGCAAAGGTTTCGTGCCAGGTTACATATTTACCGATGTATGGGATGATATTATAATTGTTGATAGGATTTTTTACGTTCCATTCGTAAGTTAGCATTCCGGCACTGTAACTTTTTTTGCTGATTAATCTTCCGTTACCAACAGCAACCAAAGTGTCGGGCACCGTTATTTTAAGTGTGGAACCACTATCCGGTTCATCACTTTGGTGGTCCTTGCAGGGATACCAGACGCTGGCGCCCAATCCCTGGCAGGCAACACTCATCCATGGGCGACCCATTTTATCTTTGGTAAATATCCAGCCGCCATCCCAAGGCGGGCGTTTGGCAATAACGGGGTTACCACGGAAGGCCAATACTAATTTTCCGGTAATCCCTTTTTTCAGGTTCCCGGGAAAACTGATATAATAAACATTACCATCCCTTGTATAGGTAAGCGCAAGATTGCCGTAAGAAGCTTTTGTTAATTCCATGGGTTGCTGAAGGTCAATCTGCATTTTTTTACCCGGGGCGATTACTTTAAACTTGATATCCACTTGTCCGGTTATGCTTTTCGCATCATAATCCGGTGTTACACCGATGGAATAATGGATCACATCCCACCAGGCCCTTTCCGGCGTAATGGATCCCCTGAGGGTATCAGCTTTTGTAAAGGGCTTTGTTACAGGCCCCAATTGAGCCATAGATAAAAAGCAGCTGAACAAACAAATCACTGTCAATAATTTGCGTTTTGTATTCATCGTTTAAAAGTAAGATATTCGGGCAGTATGAGTGGTAAGAATCAGCTAAAATTGAAAAAAGTGGAAAGCTATTCCCGGCAATGGCTATGGAACTGCATGTTAGGCTGCATGATTTTCTTTTTAGCCTGTACCGGCGTAAAACAAAAAGATAAGCAGGTATTTTATTATAACGAGTCCACCGGCACCCAATCACTGGACCCTGCATTTGCCAAGAACCAGGCAGTTATGTGGGCAACACATCAGCTATACAATACATTAGTTGAAATTGATAGTGGATTGAATATAGTGCCGTCATTAGCAAAAAG
>JAYTOS010000025.1:0-1060 GCA_043747705.1 Bacteroidota bacterium | reverse complement strand
ACAGGCTCCAGCAATATAGCCAACGGACATCAGGCACTTTATACCAACAGCACAGGATCTGACAATACAGCTAACGGATATCAGGCACTTTTTTCCAACACAACAGGAAGCACCAATACCGCCAATGGAACCCTGGCGCTTTATTACAACACAACAGGATACAGGAATATAGCCAACGGAAATCAGGCACTTTATAACAACACTACAGGATACAGGAATACAGCCAACGGATACCAGGCACTTTTTTTAAACACAACAGGAATTAACAATACAGCCAACGGATCTCAGGCACTTTATAACAACACTACAGGATACGGGAATACAGCCAACGGATACCAGGCACTTTATAGCAACAGCATAGGAATTAACAATACAGCCATTGGCCTTTTTGCACTTTATGATAATACCGTAGGGAACAATAATATCGCAATAGGCCTTGGTTCCGGCAACCTCTATCCTAATCTTACCAATACCATAGGCATTGGTAATGATGGCTATTTACCTGGCGCCAGCAACCAGGTAATTATAGGTAACAACAGTACAACTTTCATTGGCGGAAAAGTAAACTGGGCTTTAGCTTCTGATGCCCGTATAAAAAATACTATTACGGAAGATGTAAAAGGCCTGGATTTCATTTCACGCCTCAGACCCGTTACTTATTACCTCAGCAACAAAGCCATGACAACGATAACGGGCAATAAAGAAACTCCCGATTTTCCGGAAAAAAATGATATTGAAAAAATAAAGTTCAGCGGCTTTATAGCACAGGAAGTAGAGCAGGCAGCTAAAGATGCCGGGTACGATTTCAGTGGTATTGTCATTCCAAAAAAAATATCAACAGAATTATATGCGCTCAGGTATGCAGAATTTGTAGTGCCCTTGGTAAAAGCCATGCAGGAACAGCAAAAAATAATTGAGGACATGAAAAAAGAAATTGAAGAGCTGAAGAAATTAATTAAGGTGTCAAAATAAAATTTTTGTTCAGGCGGGGGTTTTCAGAACAAAATGCATGAATCATTAAACTGCAACCCTTGAAACCCCGACGCAGAAAACGCTTATT
>JAYTOS010000024.1:0-9229 GCA_043747705.1 Bacteroidota bacterium | reverse complement strand
CGTTGGGTTGTATCAAATCCATCTTCGCCCATCAACCGGCGGATCTCTGTAATTGCGCCTTCTGTTAAGGTAATGGGTGAGGTTGCTGTCATTGTCTCCATGATCTTCCTTTGATTTGTAAGTGCAAATTTACGAACAATCCTGGTTAACCTGCCAACCAGGGTTTTCGATACTGGAAAAATCGCGCAATAGAGTGCCGGGTATCCAATTTAACTGCATATAGCTTCAAACGTCCAACTGCCGTTCTGTTTGCCTTATTTTTGCCGAAATTATTCTCATGCCCGATTCAAATCTTGTATATAGTATCCTTATCGGCCTTGTATTGGTGGCGGCACTGGTTTACCTCTATTATCGCCCTGCAAAACCGGAAGGAGCGGAAAAGCAAACAAACACCGGATCTGTTTCCCTGCAGTTGCAGGCTTATGAAAGATTAACGTTGTTGGTTGACCGTATTGCCATACCCAACCTCATCAGCCGTACCCCGCAAGATGGTTTATCGGCCCGTGATATGCAATTGATATTGACAAAAAGTATACGGGATGAATTTGATTACAATATCACCCAGCAAATATACATTACACCTGAAACCTGGAACGTGGTAAAGAACCTTAAAGAAAAAAACCTACTCATCATCAACCAGATAGCTTCAGCATTACCACCAAACGCCAGCGGACTCGATTTGCAAAGGTCGGTATTGGAATTTATCATGACCGACAGTAAAAATAATTTACACGAATTGGTGAGTGAAGCATTGAGCTATGAAGCGAAGAAACTTTTATAGGTTGATGGATTTATGTATAGTCTAATGATTGCCTTATGAGTGAAAAAAAAGTATTTACAGACAGCGGAATTGAGATAAAGAAAGTGTACTATCCACATCCTGACACCCATAACCCGCAACCCGAAACCCCTGCCGAATTTCCGTACACCCGTGGTATCCAACCCGACATGTACCGGGGCAAATTATGGACAATGCGCCAGTATGCCGGTTTCTCTACCGCTGAGGAAAGTAATAAACGGTACCATTATTTATTATCGCAGGGCGTAATGGGTTTAAGTGTGGCATTTGATCTTCCTACCCAGATCGGGTACGACAGTGACCATACATTGGCCGAAGGTGAAGTTGGTAAAGTAGGTGTAGCCATTGACAGCCTGGAGGATATGGAAAGTTTGTTTAAGGGGATTAAACTGGAAGATGTGAGTACCTCCATGACAATCAATGCAACCGGATTTATTTTATTGGCATTCTATGTTGCACTCGCAAAAAAGCAAGGTACCGACCTGAAGAAAATAACCGGTACCATTCAGAATGATATTTTAAAAGAATATGCAGCAAGGGGCACGTATATCTATCCCCCTAAACCTTCCATGCGCATTATTACAGATATTTTCGAATGGTGCAGTAAAGAATTACCTAAGTGGAATACGATCTCTATTTCCGGTTACCATATCCGCGAAGCAGGTAGTACCGCTGTGCAGGAAATTGCATTTACACTCAGTAATGGAAAAGCTTATGTACAGGCTGCTTTGGCAAAGGGTTTAGACATCAATGTGTTTGGCAAACGCCTTTCTTTTTTCTTCAATGCACATAATAACCTGTTTGAGGAAGTGGCCAAATTCCGGGCTGCCCGCAGAATGTGGGCCAAAATGATGAAAGAGTTGGGTGCCACCGATGAGAAAGCGTTGATGCTGCGTTTTCATACACAAACAGGCGGTGCTACTTTAACCGCGCAGCAGCCATTGAATAATATTTGTCGCGTTACCGTACAAACTTTAGCGGCGGTATTGGGTGGTACACAGAGCTTACATACCAATGGCTACGATGAAGCCCTTAGCCTGCCTACTGAAGAAGCTGCCCGGATTGCATTGCGCACCCAGCAGGTAGTTGCATTTGAAAGCGGTGTGCCTGATACAGTTGATCCTTTAGGCGGAAGCTATTTCGTAGAAGCCCTTACCGATGAAGTAGAACAGAAAGCCATGGCATTGATTGAAAAAATTGATGCCATGGGTGGCAGTGTTAGTGCCATTGAACAGGGTTTTATGCAGGAGGAAATTGCCCGGAGTGCCTATGAATACCAGCGAAACATTGAAAGTGGCGAGAAGGTTATTGTTGGAGTAAATAAATTTACGGTTGATAAAGAAGTTCCCATACCTGGTTTTAAAATAGATGACCATATCCGAATCATTCAAACCGACAAGCTACATAAACTGAAAGCGGAACGTAATCAACTGAATGCTGAACGATGTTTAAATGAAATATCCCTTGCCGCTAAAGACGGGCGCAACCTGATGCCCGTTGTGATTGAAGCTGTAGAAAACTATTGTACACTCGGTGAAATAGCAGATGTTTTGCGGAAAGTATTTGGTGAGCACAGATGAGTAGATAATTCATGTGTTTTGCTGCTATTTCTGAAAACTAACCGTCTATTTAAAAGTAGTTTATTGCGAATAGCAATGAAAAAAAATACTTTTTTAACCCCCATAAGGGTGCTAAAAGTATTGCGGATATTTTTTATCATCCTATAACAGAATACCTTAAATCTGGCTTCACCCCTATTTCAATACCCTCAAATTTGTATCTTCCGTACTTAAACCAGATGCATGAGAAAATTATTGCCTTTTTGCCTGTTTATCACAATAGCTGCCTCGGCCCAGAACCTGCCCGCCGGTTATGATCAATTAGTAAAAGATGAAACCCCTAAAGTAGTCGCATGGAGAAGGTATTTTCATCAAAACCCTGAACTATCTAATCGTGAATTTAATACAGCTAAGAAAATAGAGGAACATTTAAAACAACTGGGTATTGAAACAAGAATAATAGCCGGTACGGGCGTGGTAGGTGTTTTTAAAGGCGGCAAACCTGGTCCTGTTGTGGCTTTGCGCGCCGATATTGATGCGTTGCCAGTTACAGAAAGAAATGCACTCAGCTTTAAATCAAATGTAACTACTGATTATAATGGCCAAAAAGTTGGTGTGATGCATGCCTGCGGACACGATTCGCATATTGCCATGCTGATGGGCACGGCAGAAGTATTGAGTAAAATAAAAAACGATGTGCCGGGCACGGTTGTCTTTCTTTTTCAACCTGCTGAAGAAGGCCCTCCCGGAACAGAAGAAGGTGGTGCACCCCTTATGATTAAGGAAGGCGCTATGGATAATCCGAAAGTGGATGCCGTTTTTGGTATGCACATAGAATCATTCGGCGATCTCGGAAAAATTTATTATAAACCAGAAGCTTTCATGGCTTCTTCTGATTGGTTTACCATTAAAGTAAAAGGTAAGCAAAGCCATGGTGCCGATCCATGGAAAGGTATTGATCCGATCGTGGTGAGTTCCGAGATCATCCAGAATTTACAGACTATCGTAAGCAGGCAAATGGACCTTACACAGGCTCCTGTGATCATCACTGTTGGAAAAATAAATGCCGGTGTCCGTCCCAATATCATTCCTGAAGAAGCCATTATGGAAGGAACCATCCGCACATTAGACAGCAAGATGCAGAAAGAAGTACATGAACGTATCCGCAACACCGTAAAAAATATTGCTGCCGTTTATGGTGCTACTGCAGAAGTAACCATTGATACCAAAACATTGGTTACGTATAACGATCCGAAATTAGTGGCACAAAGCCTGCCTTCTTTACAAAAAGCTGCGGGAGAAAACAATGTGGTGCCATACCATTGGGTAACCGGTGCAGAAGATTTTTCTTTTTATGGAACCAAAGCACCTGCTTTCTTTTTCTATTTAGGTGCCCGTAACCCTACCCTTTCTATGGATCAGGCCCCAGCACACCATACACCCGATTTTTATATAGATGATAGTAAACTGGATGTAGGTGTAAAAACTTTCTGCCAATTGGTATTTGACTATGCCAGGGCTAAGAAAGGATAAAAAATCATATACTTTTCATTATAAACCACCCACTATGAAATACTTTTTATTACTGGCCGGCTTTAGCCTAAGCCTTTTTTCTCTCCAGGCCCAAAATAAACTCACACCTGAACAACTCTGGAAATTAGGAAGGGTATCCGGACTGGGTATGTCGAAAAATAATGAGTATCTGATCTATTCAGTAAGTACACCCAATCTCGCAGAAAATAAAAGTGCCCGTAAGTTGTATCTGATGGCCAGAAATGGCGGTGAATCGGTTGAAATAAAAAGTACCGATAGCTTTTTAGTAAATTCAAAAATCTCACCTGATGGTAAATATATGATCAGCAGTGAAGGCGTTAAGTTGATGAATGTAAAAGGATTGGAAAAATATGCCGACCTGCAAAAATCGAATGTCTATATCTACAACGCGCTCAATTACCGGCATTGGGATACCTGGGAAGATGGAAAATTTGACCATGTATTTGTTGCACCGATGGTAAATGGCAAACCCGGTACTGCCAAAGATATCATGCCCAACGAACCTTACGACAGCCCGCAAAAACCATTTGGGGGTGATGAAGATTTTATCTGGAATCCCGATAGCAAACACATTGTATATGTGGCAAAGAAAAAAGCAGGTACTGAGTATGCAACCAGCACCAATACAGATTTATATGAGTATAATGTAACAGATGGTAGCACCCGAAATTTAACGGAAGATAATAAAGGTTATGATGTAAATCCTGCTTACAATAAAAAAGGGACCCTCGCATGGTTACAAATGAAACGTGATGGGTATGAGGCCGACAAACAGGATATCATTATATCCGATGGAAAAACAAAAACCAACCTTACCAAACAGCGTGATGATATTCATGTAGAAAGTTTTGTATGGAGCACGAAAGGCGATACACTTTTTTTTATAGCACCCATCAATGGCACTTTACAATTGTTTAAAGTGAATAATTCTATAGCTACCAACAGTGCAGCTACCATTACCCAGGTTACCCATGGCGATTTTGATATCAGTGGTATAGTAGGCCAGGTGGGTTTTGAATTGTTTGTATCCCGCACTGATATGAACCATGCCACTGAAATTTTTTCGGCTGATATTACTAACGGGTCGCTTGTACAACTTACACATGTGAATGATACAGCGTATGCCAAAATAAATATGTGCAAAACCGAAAGAAGGTTTGTTACCACTACTGATAATAAAAAAATGCTGGTATGGGTAATTTATCCACCGGGATTTGATGCTGCTAAAAAATACCCTACTTTATTGTATTGTCAGGGCGGGCCGCAAGCACCTTTAACACAGTTCTATTCTTTCCGTTGGAATTTTCAGTTGATGGCATCACAGGGATATATTGTGGTAGCTCCTGCCCGCAGAGGTATGCAGGGCTTTGGCACAGAATGGAATGAACAGGTAAGTAAAGACTGGGGTGGCCAGGTTATTAAAGATTACCTGAGTGCCATTGATGCAGTTTCTAAAGAAAATTTTGTTGACAAAAATCGCTTAGGCTGCGTAGGTGCCAGTTTTGGTGGCTTCTCTGTTTTTGCATTGGAAGGACAGCATGAAGGGCGTTTTAAAACCTTTATCTCACACGACGGGGTTTTCGATTTCAGAAGTATGTATGGCACCACCGATGAAATGTTTTTTGAGAACTGGGAGAAAGGAGGTTCGTATTGGGATAAGAACAATGCCGTAGCACAACGTTCCTTCAGCCAATCGCCCAGTAACTTTATTGATAAATGGAACACACCTATCATGATCATACAGGGCGGCAGGGATTACCGGGTACCTATTGAGCAGGGCCAGCAGGCTTTCCAGGCGGCACAACTAAAAGGAATTAAAAGCCGTTTCCTCTATATCCCCGATGAAAACCATTGGGTACTCTCCGCTCAAAATGCATTGGTATGGCAGCGCGAATTTTATAAATGGCTGGATGAAACATTGAAATAATTGTAAACCACATAGGCACATATCACATAGTGCAATGTGCCTATGTGGTTTACAAAAAATCTCCGCGAAACCGCTACCCCTCTGCAGTGAAAAAAAACTCATTCAACGCAGAGATGTACTTATTCCCTTGCCCCGAATAACAAACTCCCAATCCGTACCATAGTGCTCCCTTCTTCAATGGCGATTGTATAATCCCCGCTCATACCCATACTCAATATCCTCAACTCACTACTCACTATTCCCAACTCATTATACTTAGTATACAATGTTTTCAAATAATGAAACTCTCCCCGCACTTTTTGCAGATCCTCACTAAACGAAGCCATACCCATCATGCCAAGAATACGCACATTAGGTAGTTCAGCCATAGAGGAACGGGCCACTCCCAGCTCCGCTTCATCCATTCCGAACTTTGTTTCTTCCTGTGCAATATGTACCTGCAATAAACAATCAATCTTCCTTCCGGATTTAGCGGCTTGTTTATTGATCTCTTGTAGTAATTTCAAACTATCCACCCCATGTATCAAATGCACAAATGGCGCGATGTATTTTACTTTGTTGCTTTGCAGGTGGCCAATAAAATGCCAGTGGATACCCTTAGGTAATGCTGCGTGTTTATCAACCAGCTCCTGCACATAATTCTCCCCAAAATCCCGTTGCCCAAGATCATACAAAGCCTGGATATCTTCGTTGGGCTTTGTCTTACTTACAGCTACGAGAGTTACCTGCTTTCCCATAAGATCAGTACGTATCTTCTTATATTTTTCAATATTCACTGCCATAATTTCTATTTTCTGCACTATTGAATACCGTTTTCACGCAAAGATGCAAAGGAGCAAAGTTTTCTTTGCGTGAAAAAAAATCATCTATCAAAATTCCTTATTCGATATTATTTCCTGTTTTTCCACACTAAATATTCCAGCACCAACAAATTATTATACGCATCACAATCATAATAAAACTTACCCACTCCTGCACCACCCATCCATTGTTTTAAAGGATCAGGTAACATAGAAGCCATATTCGCAATAAAGAATGAAAATGTCCCATCTTCAATTAATTCTTTCAAACTATTCGCTACGTGTACTTTCATCAACGGTGGCTCCTCACCCCAACGCAGTAATGAAGTGCTCAATAACACTTCATCCATAAAATCCGTAGCATTGGCCAATGCCTGCCTGGCATCCTGCACCAACTGCGGTTTGTATTTTTCTAATGAGGGTATGGGTTTTACCTGCATCAGCCTCGACAAATGATACAATATATTCGGTAGCTTACTGTAATGCGGTGAAACATAAGCGGCATCGGTTACATGCTTACGTTCATCGAGTACTTTTTCTATTAACTGTAAACTGGCACTGTCGGCTGCTGTCCATTCTAAATTATAGCGTTGTACAAAATAGAGCACATTCGCCAGCACACACACATCAAAATCAACCGGCATTTTTTTACCAAACCAGGTAGAGTATGCGGCAATGTTCCGATAGCCTTTAAAAGTATTATGTACTTTCTTTTCGCCATTATTGGTGAACTGCTGCATCAATGCGTGTATCTGCTTTGCTGCCGAATCCGGGGCATCCATGGCCAGCAGCATAATCACGGTATCATCAAGGTCATCAGGTAATGCCTGGCTTTTATCAAACACATTCATCCATCCGGCATTGGGAAAAATTTTCGGTGTATCAGTAGGCCAGAAATTGTAAGTGCCCCTGCCCTTTTGGTTTTGAAACTTTGGATAAACGGGAATGGTATTCGAAATAATTTGTTCGGATAGCTTCTGTTGTGCAGGGGTTAGTTGTAGTTTAATATCCTTCATAGTAAATGCCACCAACCCGGTAAAAAAAGCATTCACGTCGGCCTTCTCGCGATCCTTGTTAAGTGCATACAAACGGTAAGAAGGAAAACTGCCTTTGGGAAATACAGTACTTTCTTTGGCCTGCAGTTGGTCTATTCTTTTTAGCAACTGCCCCATCAACAGTGTGTCCTGGGCATAGGATTCACCGAAAATAAACAGGAATAGCAGCCCTTGTATGTATCGTGTGTACTTCATGCTTTATATCTACGAAAATACAAGGGATATTGATTGATTGGTATTTCTCTGCGAAACCGCTGCTTCTCCCCGACTCTGCGGCGAGAAAAATCATTCCCCGTAGAGACAATTAAGTAGCATAACTAACCGCAGCCTTATTTCAAAATACTTCTTGAAATCACAATCCGCTGCACTTCCGAAGTGCCCTCATATATTTGGGTAATTTTCGCATCGCGCATCATCCTTTCTACATGGTATTCTTTTACAAAACCGTAGCCACCGTGTATCTGAACGGCTTCGGTGGCTGTCCACATGGCCGTTTCGCTGGCGAATACTTTGGCCATGGATGAACTAAGGGTATAATCTAATTTATTATCCTTCTCCCAGGCAGCTTTCAAACAAAGTAAGCGGGCCGCTTCAATTTTAGTGGCCATATCGGCTAATTTAAACTGTATGGCCTGGTGGTGCATGATCTCTTTACCAAAAGCCTTACGCTGCTTGCTGTACGCCAATGACAACTCATACGCTCCGCTCGCAATACCCAAAGCCTGTGAAGCAATGCCAATACGGCCGCCGGCTAAGGTTTTCATGGCAAATTTAAATCCGAAACCATCTTCCCCAATCCGGTTCTCTTTAGGCACTTTTACATCTGATAACAATATAGAGTGTGTATCACTGCCACGAATGCCCAGTTTATTTTCTTTGGCCGCAACTACTACACCGGGCCAGTTTTTTTCAACAATAAAAGCGTTAATGCCACGGCTGCCTTTAGCAGGATCAGTCTGGGCGATCACTAAGTATACAGAAGCCGAAGAACCATTGGTAATCCAGTTTTTGGTGCCATTGATCAGGTAATGGTCACCTTTGTCTTCGGCGGTGGTTTGCTGACTGGTGGCATCGGAGCCAGCTTCAGGCTCACTTAATAAAAATGCGCCAATATAGAGTTCACTGTCTTTGCGGCCCTGGGCCAGCGGGGTTAGATATTGTTGTTTTTGTGCTTCGCTGCCAAAAGTTTCCAGTCCCCAGCAAACCAGGCTGTTGTTAACGCTCATACAAACGCTGGTACTGGCATCTATCTTGCTGATCTCCTCCATAGCCAGTACATAGCTAACCGTGTCCATGCCGGCACCGCCGTAATCCGGACTAACCATCATACCCATAAAGCCCAGTTCGGCCAGTTTGATCACCTGTTCGCGGGGAAAGCGCTGGTGTTCATCGCGGTCAATTACACCTGGTAAACACTCGGTACGGGCAAAATCTCTGGCGGCTTTTTGGATCATCAAATGTTCTTCACTCAGTTCGAAATGCATGGTTGCGATGGTTTTGTAGGCGCAAATTTAAGCTAACGGGTGTTAGGATTG
>JAYTOS010000023.1:0-13108 GCA_043747705.1 Bacteroidota bacterium | reverse complement strand
ACTTACCGGGTATTCCTTGGATGATTCGATGGTGTATTTTGGTTCGAATATGGGATACTTTGCATCCAGTACACTTGACTCACCCCCAGTCCCTTTCTGCTGCGCAACAAGGGGGGAATTTACCAATGCCTGATAAAGCTCTTCGGCTATATGTGGAGCATAGGGAGTTAGCATTATTACTAAGGGCTCGAGTATTTCGCGTTTATTGCATTTCAGGTCGGCGAGTTCGTTTACACAGATCATGAAGGTACTTACGGCTGTGTTAAAGCTGTAACGTTCCGTATCGTCTTCAATTTTTTTGATAGTGCGATGCAGTACTTTCAGTTCTGCATCTGTGGCTTTTTCTTCGTTCCATACTTTGCCTTTTTGTTCATCAAAAAATAAGCGCCAGAGTTTTTTAAGGAAGCGGTGAACGCCTTCAATACCTTTGGTATCCCAGGGTTTGCTTTGGTCTACGGGGCCGAGGAACATTTCGTACATGCGGAAAGTATCGGCGCCGAATTTATTTACGAGTTCATCAGGGTTAACGGTGTTGAATTTGGATTTAGACATTTTTTCAACTTCGGAACCGCAGATATATTTTCCTCCGTCTAAAATAAATTCAGCATCTGCATACTCACCATTACGCCATTTTTTAAATGCTGAAACATCAAGGTCAACACCATCTACAAAATTCACATCAACTCTAATAGGGTCTGTTTCTTCAATTTTGTACGCACTACCATCTATTAAACCGAGGGAAACAAATTTGTTTGTCCCCTTTATTCGATACACAAATCTCGAACTGCCCTGTATCATCCCCTGGTTCAACAATTTTCTAAACGGTTCATCAAAACCTATATGGCCTAAGTCGTAAAGGGCTTTGGTCCACATACGGCTATATAATAAATGGCCCACGGCATGTTCGGTTCCACCAATGTAAAGGTCTACCTGGTTCCAGTAATCACTTACTTTTCTATCGCAGAAAGTTTCGTTGTTGTGCGGGTCCATGTAGCGGAGAAAATACCAACTGCTGCCGGCATATCCGGGCATGGTGTTGGTTTCTAATTCTTTGGCTACCCATTCAGGAATATTTGCCAACGGCCCCTCACCTTCAGGACCAGGGCTGTAGCTTTCTACTTCCGGCAATAACAAGGGCAATTCGGTTTCAGGTAAAGGAACAGCTACGCCATTTTTCCATTGAATAGGAAACGGCTCACCCCAGTAACGCTGGCGGCTAAAAGCGGCATCGCGCATTTTGTAGTTCACTTGCTTTTTGCCAATACCCATTTCTTCTATCTTCGCATTTACAATACCAATGGCATCGCGCATGACCACTCCGTCTAAAAATTCGCTGTTACTAAGTTTGGCATCTTTGGTTGGATTGGCTTCTTTGCCATCATAATAATTGCCAATGATATTGGTGATGGGTATGTTGAAATGTTGCGCAAATTTATGATCGCGTTCATCACCGCAGGGCACGCCCATAATGGCTCCGGTTCCATAACCGGCCAATACATATTCAGATATCCAGATGGGGATTTGTTTGTTGTTGAAGGGATTGATGGCATAAGCCCCGGTAAAACATCCGCTTATTTTTTTCTCGGCCTGTCTTTCTCTATCGCTGCGGCTTTTTACGTAGCTTATATATTCTTCTACTCCATTTTTTTGTTCGGATGTCGTAATTTTTTCTATCAGTGCATGCTCGGGGGCCACTACCATAAAATCTACACCAAAGATGGTATCGGGGCGGGTGGTGTAGACCGTGAGTGGTGAGTGGTGAGTGGTGAGTTCTTTACTGAGGGTTGACAATTCACGACTCTTGATAGCAAAAGATATTTCCGCCCCAAAAGATTTGCCAATCCAGTTCGTCTGCATTTCTTTCATGGCTTCGCTGAACTCGATGGTTTCGAGGCCGGAGAGTAAACGGTCGGCATATTCGGTTATGCGCAAATACCATTGGCGTAATTTCTTTTTTACTACAGGGTGTCCGCCGCGTTCGCTCACACCGTTCACTACTTCATCATTAGCCAAAACGGTTCCCAAAGCCTCGCACCAGTTTACTTCACCAATACCGCAAAAAGCAATGCGGTAATTCATCAGGATATCCTGTTGTTCATTTTCAGTAAATGTTTTCCATTCTGCCGAAGTAAATTTTATAGAAGCATCACCGGGACATTCATATTCCGCATTTCCATTTTTTTCAAACCCGCTAACTAAAAGCGTTAGGCTTTCGGCCTGCTGCGTTACACGGTTATAAAAACTATTGAAGAGTTGTAAAAATATCCACTGTGTCCATTTATAATAACCCGGTTCACTGGTACGTACTTCACGGTCCCAATCGTAACTGAACCCAATATTGTCTAATTGCTTCCTGAAGTTATCTATGTTCTGCGCAGTACTGGTGGCAGGATGTACACCGTGTTCAATAGCATATTGTTCTGCGGGTAACCCAAAAGCATCATACCCCATGGGGTGCAATACATTAAAACCTTTCAGCCGTTTAAACCGGCTGTAAATATCAGAAGCGATATAGCCCAATGGGTGCCCAACATGCAGCCCCGCACCACTTGGATACGGAAACATATCCAATACATAAAATTTAGGTTTGTCACTTTCATTACTAACCTTGTATACACCGGATGCTTTCCAGTTATCCTGCCATTTTTTTTCGATCGCCCTGAAATTGTATTCCATACCCCTGGCCCCTGAAGGGAACTTTTATATTTGATTATTGAATATTTTTTTATACCGTTCTGCCTTTGTGTGCAAAATTGATGCTCTAACTATTGCAGTACAAGTGTGCGACGCAAGAAAAGCCTGATCATAGCCCCCAAGCCGGGTTAAAAACAATACTAACAATTCTTTAACCGTATTCCGGCCGGAAAGCTATATTTTCAATAGCAAAATGAACGTTAGAATGGTTGCAAATGTAAGTGTTTAGGCCGTACATTTGCTCCAACCCCTATCCCCTTCCATTGTATAGTAAGGGGTGAATTCAGATTTAAATTTTTTAGCATGGCAATCATCGGAAAAGCATCCCTTAAACGCAGCAAGCCCAATTATGTTTTCAGTATTATAGGTGTGGCATTGGTTTTATTGATCATGGGTATAATGGGCTGGTTTTTTTTGAACATCAGCTCGGTGGGTAATGCTTTTAAGGAAGATATCCGTTTGAGTGCGTATTTGCGCACGTTGAACAAAGACACCATTAGCCAGATACAACAGTTTATTGCCAATAAACCTTACGCTAAAAATGTTACCTATGTTGACAAGGTTTCGGCCAAACAAATCTGGAACAAGGATAATAACGAGGATTGGGCCAAAATTCTTGACGTGAACCCATTACCCGAAAGCATTGATTTTTATGCCAAGGCCAATTATGTAAATACCGATAGCCTCACAAAAATATCCAGCGAGTTAATGGCCGCTTATGGTAACCAGATAACCGACCTGCAATACCCGCAAAGTTTGGTAACCAACCTGAATGAACGTGCTTCAAAGATCGGGTTGATCTTCCTTGTGGTTGCCATCATACTTTGCCTGATCGTAACATTCAGTATAGACAATACTATACGGCTGGCGATGTTCAGTAACCGGTTTCTGATTAAAACCATGCAAATGGTAGGTGCCACACGCAGTTTTATTGCCCGACCTTTAAATATGCGCGCGCTGATTAATGGGTTGATCAGTTCCGGTATCGCTATCTTTTTATTATTTATGCTTATAGGCTGGGCCGAGAGCCAGTTTCCGCAGCTGAAAACCATCCGTGATATTAAACTTACACTGATTTTATTTGGTGGACTGATTGTGCTCGGTGTAGGCATTTCTATTTACAGTACGCACAGAAGTGTATTGAAATATCTGAAGATGAAACTCGATGAACTATATTAATCAATAGAGCATTGCACATGTTCTATCGTCTATGCACTTTCTTAATTCTTATCTTGCAACCATAAAAAACGAATGAAATGAGCGAGCAAAAACAAAACGTAAATTCTCCTTTATTTGCCAAAGAAAATTTTACCTGGATGCTAATTGGCGGAGTAATCATTGCATTGGGGTTTTTCCTGATGAGTGGAGGTAAAAGCAGCGACCCAAAAGTGTTTGATACCAAAGAAGTGTATAGCACAACGCGTATTACCATTGCACCCATATTAATTGTATTGGGATTGATTGTGGAGATTTATGCGATCTTTAAAAAACCTAAAACAGCGTAAATAATTTGGGGTTTGTTGTTTAGGGTTGGAGGTTGAAAGTATTAACCATCAAGCGGTGCGAACACCGCTTTTTTTTATTTCATTCATGGCCCAAATGCTTACATTTACGCGTAATAATTATACCAAAAGAACTCCAAACCCCAAACTAATCCCCCATGAGCATCTTCGAAACCATTGTAATAGCCATTGTAGAAGGATTGACCGAATTTTTGCCCATCTCGTCTACCGGCCACATGATTATTGCCAGTTCAATACTGCATATTTCCACCGACCCTTTTACAAAATTGTTTGAAGTAGCTATACAGTTTGGTGCCATACTTTCGGTAGTGGTACTCTATTGGAAAAAATTCTTCCCGCTAAACCGCTTGAATTTTTACCTGAAATTAATTGTAGCTGTGATACCTGCCTTGGTATTAGGTGCCATTTTCTCTAAAAAAATTGATGCCTTATTAGAAAGCCCCATAACAGTATCTATTACCATGCTGGCAGGTGGTGTAATTCTCTTATTTATTGATTCGCTTTTTAAACAACCTACCGTTGAAAAAGAAGAGAACATCAGCTTATCCAAAGCTTTTACCATCGGGGTTTGGCAATGCCTGGCCATGATTCCGGGAACCAGTCGCAGTGCGGCCAGCATTATTGGTGGTATGCAACAGAAACTGACCAGGAACCTGGCTGCCGAATTCTCTTTCTTTTTAGCCGTACCAACCATGGCTGCAGCAACCGGTTATAAATTATTAAAAGCCTGGAAAGAGAACCCGGAACTATTAAAAAACAAAGACAACCTTATCGCACTCGGCTTGGGTAATGTAATCGCTTTTGTAGTGGCATTACTAGCTATTAAATTCTTCATTGGTTTTTTACAGAAGCATGGCTTCCGCTTATTTGGCTGGTACCGGGTGATTGTGGGTACCGTTTTATTGGTTCTGGTATTGACAGGATATTTGAAATAGCTATTATTTAAACTTATTATTTTTTGCCACAGAATACACAGATGTACACAGTAAAATCTGTGCTAATCTGTGTATTCTGTGATAAAAACAGCAAAACAAAAATCTCCCGGATACCTTATCTTTAAAAGACAAAACCAACCGCATGACAACTGCTTCTAAAAAAGTAATTAACGGCTGGGCCATGTACGATTGGGCCAACAGTGTTTATAACCTGGTTATCACATCTACCATTTTCCCCGCCTATTATGAAGCGGTAACCGGTGATGGCAACGATGCCACATCCAATGATACGGTACATTTATTTGGAAGGGAATTTGTCAATACTTCTTTATATAATTATGCACTGGGTATCGCTTTTCTCATAGTCGCTATCATGTCGCCCCTACTTTCTTCCATCGCTGATTATAAAGGCAATAAAAAAAGTTTCCTTTTCTTTTTCTGTACCATGGGGAGTATTGCCTGTAGTGCTATGTTCTTTTTCGACAAGACCAATTTAGGTTACGGGCTTCTTTGTTTAATTATTGCGTGTGTGGGTTTTTGGAGCAGCCTGGTATTTTATAATTCTTACCTGCCTGAAATTGCGGCACCGGAAGACCAGGATAAAGTAAGTGCCAAAGGTTTTGCGATGGGTTATATAGGTAGTGTGATTTTACAGATCATTTGTTTCGTATTTGTATTGAAACCGGATTTGTTTGGCATTACCGTTGGCAAAGCTTCTCAAATTTCTTTCCTGCTGGTAGGTATCTGGTGGTGGGGCTTTGGCCAGTTCTCATTAAGCCGTTTACCAAAAACTGAACCCATTGCAAAAGCCACCGACAGGGGTAGCATATTTACCAACGGGTACAAAGAATTAAACAAAGTATGGCAGCAAGTAAAACACATGCCGATACTGAAAAAATATTTAGGTGCGTTCTTTTTTTATAATATGGGTGTGCAAACGGTCATGTTGGCTGCAACTTTATATGGCAAAAGCGAATTGAATATCCCTACCACCAATCTCATCATTGCTATTCTTATCATCCAGTTAGTTGCCATACCCGGCTCTTACCTCATTGCAAACCTATCCAAAAAAATAGGCAATTTTAAAGCACTTATGGTTACCGTATCTCTCTGGATCGTACTATGCATTGTGGGCTATTTATTACCAAGGGATGGTGTCTATGAATTTTATATATTGGCCGTTTTGGTAGGGTTTGTTATGGGTGGTATTCAATCACTCAGCCGCAGCACCTACGCGAAACTAATGCCTGAAACAAAGGATACGACTTCTTTCTTTAGTTTTTATGATGTAACAGAAAAGATCGCTATTGTTATCGGCATGTTCAGTTTTGGATACATTACTGAGTTAACCGGTTCACAAAGAAACTCGGTATTGGCATTGGTTATTTTCTTTGTTATAGGATTGATACTGCTGATGCTTGCCTCAGCCTCTCAAAAAAAACTGGTACAGTAAGATGAAACTCTATGCAATCAATACAGGTTACTTTAAACTGGATGGCGGTGCGATGTTTGGGGTAGTGCCTAAAAGTATCTGGAACAAACTAAACCCAGCCGATGAAAACAATATGTGTTCATGGGCACTTCGCTGTTTATTAATAGAAGACGGCAACCGTTTAATACTGGTTGATAATGGCATGGGCAATAAACAGGACCCTAAGTTTTTTGGTCATTATTATTTACATGGTGATGATACACTGGAAACTTCTTTAGCTGCACATGGTTTTAGTAAGGATGATATAACAGATGTATTTCTTACGCATTTACATTTTGATCATTGTGGTGGCAGCATCCAAAGGGATGGAGACAGGCTGGTACCGGCTTTTTCAAATGCCGTTTACTGGAGCAACCACGACCATTGGCAATGGGCCACGATGCCTAACGAAAGAGAGAAAGCTTCTTTTCTCAAAGAGAATATTTTACCCATCAAAGAAAGCGGGCAATTGCAGTTTATCAACGTACCCGAAAAAAACCTTGGCACTAACGGAAAACTAAGCAGCATCCCCTTCACAGATACCATTTCCGTTCGCTTTGTGAATGGACATACTGATAAGATGATGCTTCCGCAGATCAGCTACAAAGGACAAACCATTGTGTATATGGCCGATCTTCTACCATCCGTGGCACATATACCCATTCCGTATATCATGGCTTACGACATGTTCCCACTCACCTCAATGACGGAGAAAAAAGCATTCCTCCAGGAAGCTGTTGAGAATGATTATATCCTCTATTTTGAACACGACCCGGTTAATGAATGTTGCCGTTTACAGGCAACAGATAAAGGCATCAGGCAGAAAGACTGTTTCAGGTTGCAGGATATCTAACTACACAACCGCAGTGCATTCTACTATACCCAATTTCAGTCATTTCACCGCTTAAAATCGGTGTTTTCCATGCCTGCTCCTATACTGTCTGCCTTATCTTAGCGTTAGGAATTGTAATAAACGAAACCTATATCCAATGTCCAAAAACCAAATAGCGTGCTGCCCTAACTGTGGCGGGCGGATCCCTTTTAAGAAATTCGTACAGCTGAATAACTATTCAGCTACCAACTGCGGTTCCTGTAATGCCCGCATAGAAATCTCAAACCGAACGGCAAATGCAGTAATAGCTGGCATTTCGGGTATTATTTCTGCTGCATCAATTGTGCTGGGTGCCTATGCAGGATATAAAAATTACGGATCATTATTAGGCGGGTTATTGTCAGGTACCGGCCTGGCCGCCTTAATCATCTTTTTTATCTGCTGGTATGCCTACCGGCATTCAGAACTCAACAGGATCTATTACGAATAATAATGCATTTATAGGTAATACCCCCGCATCAAAGCCGTGATTATATAATCATGGCTTTCATTTTACAGGTATGGCAGCCAGGAAAAAAAATAAGCCGCAAATCTGCTGATCTGCGGCTTTACAATGAGTTTGCATTTTATCCTGTTTACCTAAAACTGATCATCGAACTTAATGGGTACCGCAGGTTCCGGTATTGCATCATATCTACTTTTATGCTGCCTACTACAATCGGACTTTCTATTCTGAGCGGAATATGGTTAGCATCATCGCTTACCCAGACAGTCATTTTTTCTCCTCCTTCAAAGAGCGTACCCTTTACCAGCAGCGGCTTAAATTTAATAGCATTGAATTTCCCGTATTTGGTTTTTATTACTTCCTTACCTAAATATTTTATATACAGGTTATATACTTCATTATCAAGGAACATAGTAAAAGGTATCTTATCCCCCGATTGGTATTTGCCGAAATCAATATTCCTTGCATAGTAAATAGAACTTAACACATCCTGCACACAGTTGGGCACTTTAAAAACACCATTGGTAGTAACCGCGGTATTTGCCTGGTGATTAAAGGTTACGTTCTCATATTTTTTAAACCCGCCTTCATTAATATCACGTACAAATTTTAAAGGTTGCAACGAAGCCGTATCAATATAACTTTCATACCTGTCGCGCACTTTGAATATCCAGTCGTAACTGGGGTTTGAACTTCCGGCGCCCACTACATGGTAAACACGCCTGTTATTCAATTGTTCCCCGATGACCGTAAAATTGGCAGAACCGGCATTTACATATAAACCAATTACAGAATAAAACACATTGAAAGTAATATTTTCCCCATCCTGAAATACAAGGTTACGGATGCCGCAAAACTCTTCACCCATAGAGAATGACTGTAAACTCAATACCAATAAAAGAAGTATACCATTTTTTTTCACTTTGCTTCACTCATTTATTTCTAAATAATCGTATCCCTAATATAAACAAACTGCCTGCAATAGCCGGTATGATTAGGTTTAAAATCCAGATACCGGCCGCAGTTGCAATGATGCCTATGGTATTGGTGCTTAATAACCCGAAAAGCTGTATACTCACTTTCCCCCTGAAACCCAGTTCTGCCAGTGCAATCGTAGGTACTACAGCCAGCACTAAAAACATCACCGATACCATACAGGCGGCTTCTATCCAAGATACATTTACGTCGAATACCTGTAACAGAAGCACATACTGTACCACAAATACAACGTATCGGCAGAAAGAAAGAAATAAAATTCTTGTTAATTCTTTCCAATGAAAATTTTCCAGCTTCTGAACAAAGAATTTATGCTTTGCAATAAAAGGTATCTTTTCCAAAAAGCGGATGAATCCTGACAAACGAAAATACAAAAGGATAAATAACACAATACCTACAGTGATGGCATAGATAAATCCGTCTAACCAGACTATAGATAACCCTTCTACCTGATGCGAAGCATCGAGAATATGAAAACGCAGGTAGAGCAATGCCAGTAAGCCCATGGTAAATGTTACAACCATCTGGCTCATGCTACCTACTACCGAGAGAACGATCCCGCGTAACCGGTTACCTTCTTTTAGAAAAATAGCGCGGCCGGCCGATTCGCCCACCCGGTTCAATGTATTAAAAGCAAGTGCCTGACCTGAAAAAATAGCCCGGTATGCCCTAATAAAAGAAACCTCCTGTATCCGGCTAATCAGAAACTGCCATTTTAGTGCCTCAATTCCCCAGTTAATGAACATAAAAAAAATAACCACCATTAGCTTTCCAAATTGATCCCCCCTGAAAGCCGATTTGATCAATTCCCAGGATTGATGCACATCGGCCTGCCGCTGTATTTGTTGGTAGATAGAATACGATAACCACACAAACAATACAGGACCAACGAAATAGTTAAGAAATATTTTTAGTTTCTTATTCAGGTATTATTTTTTATTAATACAAAGAACGGGGATAGTTTTGAGATAGAAAAACGGGGGGAATCGTGAATTGTGAGTAGTGAGTGGTAGTATCTTTGTATTTCGGTTTTTGCAAATGGATGCTGGATGCTGGTTGCTGGTTGCTGGCCACTCACTACTCTCCACTCACGATTCACTACTCACGATTCACAATTCCCCGTTCCCCCAAACAATGTATTTTCACCAAACAATGAAACAGACAGAGCTTATATTAGGCATTGATCCGGGCACGCAGTTAATGGGCTTTGCTTTATTGCGCATACAGAATAACCGGCCGCAGGTGATTTTGATGGATGCATTAAAACTCACCAAAGAAAAAGACATTTATGCACGCCTGGATATGATACATTCGAAAGTTTGTGAGTTGATCAAACTATACCAGCCTACCACATTTGCCATTGAAGCACCTTTTTTTGGCAAGAATGTTCAGAGCATGCTTAAACTCGGAAGAGCACAGGGTGTGGCCATTGCGGCAGCGATGCAGGCAAAAATAATCGTGACTGAATATTCACCCAAAAAAGTAAAACAATCCATTACAGGTAATGGTAACGCGGATAAGGACCAGGTATGGAAAATGCTCCAGCGCATTTTAAACATTGAAGAAAAACCCCAATATTTTGATGCCACCGATGCATTAGCCGTAGCACTCTGCCATCATTACCAAACCTCTTCTGTAATGGGTAAAACGGTAAAAGGACTAAAGGGCTGGGATGATTTTATTGCTAAGAACCCGGGGAGGGTTAAGAAATAGCGATAAATTATAAGTGATAGATTACCTGTTATAGTTTTTATTATGCAGACTTAACCCCGTCCCTTAAAAAGCTAGTAACGTATTGGTAATTTTCCCTTGTACTTCTTTCAATTCGTCTACAGACAATTTTAGTTTAGGCCGGTTAAAATTCAAATCATCTGCACTGTTAATGGGTATGAGATGAATATGTGCATGCGGCACTTCCAGTCCTACCACGCTTATACCACAGCGGTTGCAGGCAAAACTACTTTCGATGGCATTTGCAATAGGCTTGGCAAATAACAGCATTTGGCCCAAATACGCGTCGGGCAGATCAAACAGTTTATCGATTTCTATTTTGGGTACCACCAATACATGGCCTTTTACCAATGGAAAAATATCCAGAAAAGCAAAGAATTGATCATTCTCCGCAATTTTGTAAGAAGGAATTTCGCCGGTGATTATTTTTGAGAAGATAGTCATACCCAGCCCCTGAAGGGGGACTTAGTTTATCAGTTAAGAAAATTACTTTTAAGCGAAACACGCATACATTCACTAGGCCTTCAACTCCATTATGAGGGGCAAGGGTTATACAGTTATTTCATCTACTCTAAACTTCATTACCCCGTTAGGTGCCTGTATTTCGGCAACTTCACCACGGATTTTGCCCATCAGCCCTTTACCGATGGGGGAGCCGGCTGATATTTTTCCTAATTTCAAATCGGCCTCTTTTTCGCCTACGATCTGGTAGGTTACCGTTTTTTTTGTGGCCATATTGGTGATGGTTACTTTAGTAAGAATAGTAACCTTGCTGGTATCTATAGAACTGGTATCTACGATCTTGGCATTGGCGATGGCCCCTTCCAATTGTTTAATCTTGGCTTCAAGCATACCCTGTGCCTCTTTCGCAGCATCATATTCAGCATTTTCTTTCAAATCGCCTTTTTCACGTGCCTCACCTATGGCCCTGGAAGAAGCCGGACGGTCAATGGATTTCATTCGGTGCAACTCTTCGCGAAGCCTGTCAAATGTCTCTTTTGTAACATACATAGTAGCGTCACTCATAATCTATCGGTTTAAAAGAGTCAAAAAAAATACAACGCCACATTTGATTGCAGCGTTGCAGCGGTAAAAATAAAAAATCTTTCTCATCTATGGGCATATTAGAGACGGAGGAAGAAAATAATTTGGTAAATTGGTAATCATTATTATATTTATAGTGTACTATTACACTAATACACCTAATTATGATCCATTTTTCAGAGGTATATTTTGGTTATGCCAGAAAACGGCCACTATATAAAAATCTGCAGTTACAGGTAGAAGCAGGACATATTTATGGTTTATTGGGGAAAAACGGGGCGGGCAAATCAACTTTATTAAAATTGATCTCCGGTCTGGTATTCCCCAGTTCCGGCAAAGTGGAGGTATTGGGCCAGCAGCCGGGTAAGCGGCAACCCTCATTTCTTGAAAAAGTATTTTTAATTCCCGAAGAGATTGAAACACCTGCAGTGGATGTACTCGCTTTTGCGGATGATTATGCCCCTTTCTACCCGAATTTTAATAAGCAACAGTTCCTGCAAATACTACAGGATTTTGACGTGCCGTTGATCAATCTTAAACAAATGAGCTACGGTCAAAAGAAAAAAACATGGATCGCATTAGGCATCGCGGCAAATACACAATTATTAATCCTGGATGAGCCGACCAATGGGTTAGACATCCCTTCGAAAAGGCAATTCCGTAAAATGTTGGCAGCAACTATAAACGACGAACGCTGTGTAATCATCAGTACCCACCAGGTACGCGACCTCGACAGCCTTATAGATAATATTTTAATTGTGGATGATGGAGAATTGATTGTGAATGCCAATATTGATACCATTACCCGAAAAATCTGTTTCAAACAATTCCTGAATGAAAAGGATGCATGGAACAGTATCTACTCAGAAAATAACCTGATGGGTACTTCTGCTGTGTTACTCAATGAGGATGAAGAGGATTGTGGCCGTATGGATATTGAATTATTCTTTAATGCTGCTGTTGCCAATAAAACAACCGTTCGAACATTATTCAGTTTAAATAATATTTCATGACTATTGATTTTAGCGTAAGCCGGTTTTTCTTATTATTACGTAAGTTCTGGAAAGAAAATCGAAAAATATACTTGTTATATTCCATCGGCTTTTTTGGAATATTATTATTAGTTTATGGAATTATTGTGTTGACCTCGCTTCATACTATATTTCCAAGAGATTTACAACAAGTGCTTTTTGTATTTGGTTTATTATTCGGGGGCAGTTTTTTCTCGGCTTCTTTTTATAGTTTCTTTGCCCAGCCATCCAAAAGTATCCAGTTTCTGCAGTTACCTGTATCAAATAGTGAAAAACTACTGCTGAGTTTTATGTTTACACAGTTTGTTTACTTCGTCACTTTCATGTTGATTTATCTTTTTACAGA
>JAYTOS010000022.1:0-2678 GCA_043747705.1 Bacteroidota bacterium | reverse complement strand
GAGGTAGCCAAAAAGCAGGTAGCCGTTAAAGAAGGCGTTCTAAACCACAAAAAAGGCGAATTACAGAAAATTATTGTTGATACTGAAAAAGAAGAAACCCATTTCAACAAGCATAGTGCCGATGCGCGCAGTCATATTGATGCCCGTTTGTTGTACAGTTACGACCGTATTCGCAAAAGCTACCGCAATGGCCTGTCTGTGGTACCGGTAGAAAGGGATGCCTGCGGGGGTTGTTTTAATTCTATTCCGCCACAGCGCCAGAGCGAGATTCGTTTACACAAAAAAATTATTGTTTGCGAAAACTGCGGCCGTATTTTGGTTGATGCTGATTTGAATGATAGTGTAGAAGCCAAGTAATAGCACAGATTTCCCGGATCTTTGGGTATGATTTTAAGATAGTAAGGAAAGGGTTGCCGTTTGGCGGCCCTTTCTTATGTAAGGTGGTCAAAGGCTTGTATGATTTGAGCAGGAATATCGAAAGGTAGTAGCATACTAATCATATAAAAATCTGCGTCAATCCGAGATGTCTTATTTTCGGGATATTATGAAGCAGTGGGTGTTACTATTTTTTTGATGGGTTGTTGTGCGGTAAGCCGTGCGCAGAAAGTGTAGAGGGAAAGTAATAGCACGGATTTCTCGGATTTTTGGGTATGATTTTAAGATAGTAAGGAAAGGGTTGCCGTTTGGCGGCCCTTTCTTATGTAAAGGCATAGGTTTGTATGAATAGGGCGTGGATGTCGAGTTACTATTTTTTTTCATTGGTTTTTGTGCGGTAAGCCGTGCGCAGAAAGTGTAGAGGCCAAGTAATAGCACGGATTTCCCGGATTTTTGGGTATGATTTTAAGATACTGATGAAAGGGTTGCCGTTTGGCGGCCCTTTCTTATGTAAAGGCATAGGTTTGTATGATTTGGGCATGGATGTCGAAGGGTAGTATCATACTAATCATATAAAAATCTGCGTCAATCCGAGATGTCTTATTTTCGGGATATTATGAAGCAGTGGGTGTTACTATTTTTTTTGATGAGTTGTTGCACGGCAGGCCGTGCGCAGAAAGTGTATGAGTTCAATAGTACCTGCCAGCAGGCTTATCAGGAAATAACCAAACTGAAGATAAACAGCGGGCTGGCTTTAATACAGAAAGCCAAACAACAAAATTCCGATAACCTCATACCCGTTTTATTAGAGAGTTATGTTGATTTTTATATTCTTTTTTTGAATGAGGATCCAAAAGATTTTGAGACACGTTACCCGAAATTTTCGGAACGTTACGACCAACTGCAGGAAGGCCCTAAAAGTTCGCCTTTTTATTATTATTGTTTGAGTACCGTTAAAGTACACAGAGCTGCGGCAGCGATAAAATTTGGCAAGATGTGGGATGCGGGCTGGGATTTTCGCAAAGCTTATCAGCTCATCAAAGAAAACAAAAAACTGTTCCCCACTTTTACCGCCAATGATATGATGTATGGTGCTTTGCAGGCGGTGGTAGGAACTATTCCGAAAGGTTATCGCTGGATTGCCAGTTTATTTGGCATGAAAGGCTCATTAAAAGAGGGTATGAAAACAGTGCGGGGGTTTATCAGCAGTAACGATCCCTGGGCAAAGATCATGTTCAATGAAGCAGCATTCATTTACCCTTACCTGCTGTTTTACATTGAGAATAAAAAAGAAGAAGCACTGGCTTTTGCCCAGCAAAGAAAACTGGACCTGGTAAATAACCATCTTCATACCTATATGGTTGCTAATTTAGCTATGAACAATAAACAGTCGGAGGTAGCTAAAAAAATAATCCTCGCCAGAAACCGTTCCGATGATTACCTGAAAGTGAGTATCTGGGATTTCGAAATGGGCTTTACCAAACTCTACCACTTAGAAACACAGGAATCTGCCAGGTACCTGGAAAGTTTCCTCAACAGTTTTAAAGGAAAGTTTTATGTAAAAGATGCCTGCCAGAAATTAAGCTGGTGTTATTACCTGCAAGGCAATATGGCGGCCGCGGAAGAAGCACGAAAAAAGATTTTACTAAAAGGCGCTACTGATTCTGATGCGGATAAGCAGGCTTTGAAAGATGCCAAATCGGGGAAATGGCCAAATATCCTGTTATTAAAATCACGGCTGTTAAGTGATGGTGGTTACGCTACCGATGCCGCTGCTTTATTACAGGGCAAAACAGAAAACGATTTTTCGAAGGAAGAAGAAAAACTGGAATTTGCCTACCGCATGGCACGGATATATGATGATTTGGGCAGGGATGAAGAAGCTATTCAATACTATCTTACCGCTATCCGGTTAGGCGAAAACCGGAAAGAATATTTTGCAGCCAGGGCCGCCCTGCAAACAGGCCAGCTATACGAAAGAAAAGGCCAGAAAACATTAGCCATAAATTATTACCAGAAATGCCTCGATATGGACGACCACGAATACAAAAATTCTTTGGACCAGCGGGCGAAATCGGGGATTGCGAGGTGTAAGGGGGAGTGAGGGAAAAATTGCAGGTTAGCGGGTTGCGGGTTTGACTAAGTATTTATTACCTGAATTTGCAGAACAGCGGCGGCTTGTATAACTTGCGTGGTGTAGAAACTTTAGTTCAAAATTCAAAATTCAAAATTCAAAATTCAAAATTCAAAATTCAAAATTCAAAATTCAAAATTCAAAATTCAAAATTCAAAATTCAAAATTC
>JAYTOS010000021.1:0-4358 GCA_043747705.1 Bacteroidota bacterium | reverse complement strand
CCGCATGGAGGGTAAAAAAGCGATGCTTTGGGGAATGCTTGCTCAAAGCATCCCGGATATTGATGTTATTGCTTCCTTCTGGTTAGATACACCCAGTAACTTATTAGCGCATCGCGGATTTACACATTCGGTTTTATTTGGTGTAATCATGGCGCTGGTGCTTGCTAAGATTGCAGAACGTTGGCATCATCGTTCGAATAATATTTCTTATATCTCGTGGGTACTTTTTTTCGGAGTTGCCATTATGATCCATATATTTTTAGACGGGTTTAATAGTTATGGTGTAGGCTGGCTTGAACCTTTCTCGCATTCCCGTTTTTCTTTCAATATTATTTATGTAGCCGACCCTTTTTTTTCGATAGCACCGGGCATCGCATTGATTGCGCTTTTATGGCTAAAACAAAACGATAAGAAAAGAAATTTCTGGTGGAAATTCGGCTTGTATAGCTCTTTTTTGTATCTGGGCTATTGTACGGTTAATAAGGCGTATATTAATCAGGAAGTAAAACAGTTGTTAATAAAACAACAAATAAAATATACCCGTTATTTTACTACACCTGCACCACTGCAAAACTGGTTATGGTATGTAGTAGCGGGAAATGACAGCGGGTATTATGTTGGTTACCACTCAGTCTTTGATCGTGGAAAGCAGATAAAACTGGAATATTTTCCACGCAATACTTATTTAACGGGCCCTGTAAACGACACAAAGAAAGTAAATCAGCTTATTCTTTTTTCTCAGCAATTCTACACTATTGAAAAAAAACAGGATACGATTCTGTTTAATGATCTCCGCTTTGGACAGGTAATCGGCTGGCAAAACCCTAAAGAGGATTTTGCTTTTCATTATTACCTGCAGCCTGATATTGATAATACATTAGTTGTTCAGCGGGGACGATTTGCAAAATGGGATAAACATACCCTGCTTTCCCTGATACACCGTATAAGGGGTAACTGATTTTGTATACCGGACGAAGTTGAAATTTTTACAGGCAAGGTGAAAATAACCGGGCAATTCTTTCTGATATGGTAGCGTAGAATGTCCGTTTATACCAATCTTCTGCATCTAATTTACTGGCGTGTGTAAGGTCATCAAAAAATATACTGCGCAATTTTTCGGAAAAAGGTTTGTCATATATAATGGCATTAACCTCAAAGTTTAATTCAAAACTCCTGTAATCCATGTTAGCTGTTCCTATTACAGACAGTTTGCCGTCTGCCACCAAAGTTTTTGCATGAATAAAGCCTTTCTGGTAAAGGTATATTTCTACTCCTGCCTGTAACAAATCGTTATAGTTGGCTTTAGAAGCCGCGTTCACTAATCTTGAATCACTTTTTCCCGGTACTAATAATTTTACAGAAAGGCCGCTGGAAGCAGCTATACGGAGCGCATCTATTATATTATCCCCCGGAATTAAATATGGCGTTGTGATCAGTATTTCCCGTTTGGCCAGGTATATGGCCTGAAGTATTGAAAATAACACCAGCGGTTGAGCAGAATCGGGACCGCTTCCAACTACCTGTACTAACGTGTCTCCGGTAATATGGGTATCCTGATTAAAATATAAGTTTTCAGGGTTGAGTTTCGCAGGGCAACAAAAATTCCAATCCGTCAGGAAAAGGTATTGCAGATAATATACCCCTGGCCCATCTATACGAAGATGGGTATCACGCCAGTATAATTGTCCTTTCTTTTTATTGATATATTTATCGCTAACATTAATGCCCCCCACAAAACCTGATTGCCCATCAATAACAACAATCTTCCGGTGATTGCGGTAATTAATCCGGTTAGCCAGAAAATAAAAGTGAACTTTATGAAAGGGAAATATTTCTATCCCAACATCCCGCATACGCTTTTCAATTTTCTTTTTTATGGAGGGGCTGCCAAAATCATCGTATATAAACCTTACCTGAACTCCTTCACCCGCCTTCCTGATCAATAGTTCTATAAGGGCAGTGCCAATTTCATCACACTCATAAATGTAATATTCAATATGGATATGGTGTTTTGCTTCCGCAAGAGCGAGAAACAATTCAGGAAACTTTTCTTCGCCATTCAGCAGCAATTTTACGGTGTTATGACGGGTAAGGGGACTATGCAGATCCTTAATCAACATAGTTGCCAGTTCAGCATTATCATCGCAGGGAATATCCTTTTGGTTCACGGCCGCCATGGTATACGCAAGACTGTTTTTTTTGAGTTTCTGCAGTAATGCCTGATCCTGCCCTGTTTTTTTAGTGTATAATTTTTTTCGCCAGTAATTAATTCCAAATGCGAGATAAAAAAGCATGCCGAATACGGGTATGAAAATGCATAAAAGTATGTATGCCATGCTTTTAGTGCTGCTGTGGGTTTCATACAAAATGCGCAGGCAAACGAGTGCCAATAAAACGATGTATATAATTAACACTATCAAGAACATATAACAGGTAAATAAAATAGTGATCTTCCACAAATAAACAAATCGAATATAATCTATTTATGGTTTCTTAAAGTGGCAGGGGCCGGAATTGCTTCGGAACTAAGCTGATAGAATTATTGTGGATAGCATTTAAAAAAACCGATCGGTAATATATAAGATCATTCCAGGCAGTAGGGGAAAAGAGAATCGTGAAATACAATTACCGCCATATGATCAAATTCGTAAACTTCGAAAACACTTTACATAGGAGCAGATGTTGTATGCAGTTATTATTTGATTAACTAAAAAAATCTGTCTTATACTTTCGTTAGTAAGCAAAACTATTTTAAGTAAATTAAAAGCGCTGTTTCTAATTTAGTTTCGTCACTTGTCCCCAACTCATAAATATAGGAGACCTCCCCACAGGACCTTGCTCAAATAAAAAAACCGCAGCCTCAAGGCTACGGTTAATAAAATAATTAGTTTAACGTGTTAGAGGGTTCTCCTCGTTTCCTACTCTGGAAGGATCGAAATGGGTTTCTATTTATTAATTACCAAAATCATTTGCGTTTCATCACTTTCTCAACAGCTTCCACAACAAACGGTGAGTCCAATCCGTACTTGGTTAACAGCTCGGTGGGTTTTCCGCTTTCACCAAACGTATCATTGGTGCCGATGTATTCAATAGGTATGGGTAAATGTTTGGCGGCTATCTGTGCAATGGCATCGCCCAATCCGCCAATCACATTATGCTCTTCCACTGTTACCGCACATTTGGTTTTGGTAATGGACCTGATAATGGCTTCGGTATCTAATGGTTTAATGGTATGTATATTGATCAGTTCTACACTAACTCCTTTTTCTTCTAAAATCCTTCCGGCTTCAATCGCTTTCCATACCATATGGCCACAAGCGAAAATCGTTACATCGGTTCCTTCACTTAATTGTTGGGCCTTACCTATTACAAAATCACATCCGTCTTCTTTGGTAAAATTGGGCCATTTGGGGCGGCCAAAACGTAAGTACACCGGGCCTTCATAAGCGGCAATGGCTTTGGTAGCGGCTTTGGTCTGGTTAAAATCGCAGGGCACAATTACTGTCATGCCTGGCAGCATTTTCATCAACCCTATATCTTCTAAAATCTGGTGCGTGGCGCCATCTTCCCCTAAAGTTAAACCGGCATGTGAGGCGCAGATCTTTACATTCTTACCGCTATAGGCAACACTCTGGCGGATCTGGTCGTACACACGGCCCGTGCTGAAGTTGGCAAATGTGGTGGTGTATGGTATTTTACCGCCAATGGTCATACCGGCAGCAATACCTATCATATTGGCTTCGGCAATACCTACCTGGACAAAGCGGGTTGGAAAATCTTTAATAAACGGCCCCAGTTTAAGGGAACCTGCCAGGTCGGCGGTTAGTACCACTACATTCTCATTCTCTTTACCTATTTCGTGAATACCTTCTCCAAAGCCGCCACGGGTTTCCTTCTCATTCAGTACCTGGATGTTTTTTAGTTTCATAATTGCAGTTTGTTTGCGTAAAGTGGTGCAAAGTAAAGGAAAATGGGGGAAATGTGAATGGTGAGTGGGGGGAGTGAGTGGTGAGTAGTGAATGGTGAGTTGTGAGGGGGGTATAAAAGAAACTATATATTTTGCGCAGCACAACCCTAAATAGTACTAACTACTCACTACTCCCCCCAATCTCTTTCACATTCCCCGTTCTTCTTAATACCCCCCAATGCTGTAATTCGCCTTTGATGGCCTTGCGGAGGGACCGGAACAACACTACCAGCATAAGCCAGCGATAAATAAGGCGTTGGGGAATGAGCCAGACTAATTTCCATGGTTTTTCTTTTGCATAAGTAAAAGCAACGGATGCGGTTAGGGCATCTACCAGTATAAAAACAAGGTAATACGTGCCAATCTTTCCGGCATTGCCGGTAAGCAGACC
>JAYTOS010000020.1:0-1285 GCA_043747705.1 Bacteroidota bacterium | reverse complement strand
CACCGTTTTATCGTAACCGGTAAGTGCGCCATCAATGCCGGTGATGGTGCGTATTAAACTTACCAATGCGGTGAGTTCGTTTTTTGCACTGCCACTGGCCTGGCCCAATTGCTCATAAGCCCGCCACACATGCAGGGGACTGAGGAGGGGTTGTTCGGTGGTTATTTTTTCGTACAGGTCACAGATCATTTTGTAAGTGAGTTCCCTGCGGCGGTAGGGCTGGCCGTAAAAAATCTGCAGGGCGGTTATCTCATCTTTATGTGCCTGTATCCATGCCGTAAAATTGCTGATGGTACCGGCGGCGGCAGCTTCCTGATCTTTTACCCAACCGATATTGCTAACCGTATCTATGTTGATGCCGTCAATTACCTGGTCGTATTTTTTACGAACATCAATAATGAAATTTCTTAAAACATCGTTGTGAAAAACATGCACGGCTTCTTCGATCAATCGTGAATGGTGAATGGTGAATTGTGAATGGGTGTCTGCTGGCGATGCCCCCGGATTTGCATTGCTTATTGCCAATTGCAAATTGCTTATTGTATCCGGGTCGTACGCATTCAACAACTCCTTTACCACATGGCTGATGGTATGCCCGTTGGCCTGCTCTGCAAAATTTGTTTTTTCTTTTTCACTGATCTGTTTGTCGAGCCGGATAAGGCGGTTGGCAAGTGTGCTGAGGATGTCTTCCTGCACATTACCCATAGCTACATTTTGTAACAGGTCTTTCAGGTTCATGCCGGGCTTTTTTTCCAACGGGCGGCTGTCGGTTTTTTGTGAACTCTCTACACCAATAGCATCAATGATCACAAAATGATCTTTGGTAAATTTGGCGGAAGGTGTGCCGGTGGCTTTTAATTGTTCCAGGCTGCAGGTACGGGTGCCACGGCCTTTCATCTGCTCGTAATAGCTGCGGCTTTTTACATCCCTCATAAATACCAATACTTCCAGCGGGCGGATATCGGTGCCGGTGGCAATCATATCTACCGTTACGGCGATACGGGGATAGTAATCGTTGCGAAACTGGCTGAGTACTGTCTTGGGATCTTCTATGCTTTTGTAAGTAATTTTTTTGCAGAACTTATTTTCTTCGGCAAATTCTTCCCGGACTATTTCGATGATGTCTTCGGCGTGGGAATCGGTTTTGGCGAAGATGAGGGTTTTGGGCACTTCAAAGACGGTCTCCGTGTGCTCTTTCCCATCCGGCAGGGGAGTTCGAATCTCCTTAGCCCTATCGGGAAACATGGCAGGCAGATTTTCTTTGATTGCTCTGATGATGGTGCGG
>JAYTOS010000019.1:0-12952 GCA_043747705.1 Bacteroidota bacterium | reverse complement strand
TGTTGTCTTTTTGATTATTTTAAACACGGAGGCCACAGCGTAACTGAGGTTCACAGAGAAAAAAAATATTATGAGAAAGCAAATCGCAGCCGCTAACTGGAAAATGAATTTAACCCTGAAGCAGGGAGAAGAGTTATTAGATGCCATTATCAGCAAACCTCATTCAGTAAATGAGAACCAGCAGGCAGTATTCGCCGTTCCTTTTCCTTACCTGGCAATGGCACAACAAAAATTAGCAGGAAAAACGAATCTGTTTGTAGCTGCACAGAATTGTTACAGCAAAAAAAGTGGTGCCTACACGGGTGAGGTATCGGTTGAAATGCTGCAGTCGCTCGGTATTCAATTTGTTGTGTTAGGTCATTCTGAACGCAGGGAATATTTTACAGAAAGCAACCAGTTGCTTGCCGATAAATTAAATATCTGCCTCGAGTATTCCATTACGCCCATTTTCTGTTGCGGCGAATCTTTACCTATCCGCGAAGCCAATACACAGAATGAATATGTGGCCAAACAACTGGAAGAATCATTATATCATTTAACGGCCGCGCAGTTACAAAAAATTGTGATTGCTTACGAACCTATCTGGGCCATTGGTACCGGGAAAACAGCCAGCAGCGCACAGGCGCAGGAAATGCACGCTTATATCCGCCAGCAACTGACAGCCAAATACGGACAGGCTATTGCTGATTCTGTTCCTATCCTCTATGGCGGAAGTGTAAAAGCATCCAATGCCGTAGAACTTTTTAGTCAGCCCGATGTTGATGGCGGATTGGTTGGCGGTGCTTCATTAATTGCTGATGAATTTGTGGCGATTATTAATGCGTTAAAATAATACTTCGCCGTTGTTGGTCGCCTGACCCAACAACATGTGGTAGAGAATTGTATAATTTTTAGAAATATTTCCCTTGATCAATTAACACAGAAGGGCCTTCCGCAAAGGGAAGGCCCTAATAAAATAATATCATTACAAAATTCTCCCCTCCCATGGGAGGTCCAGAGGGGTCAGGCTTCTGCCATATCGGGGATCATCTCTGCCTTATACGCACCTGCATCCAGCTTCGCCTTCGTTTCAGTGAATGCTTTCAGCGTTTCTTCAATATCCAGATCCGTATGCGATGCAGTAGGAATTAAACGGTAAATGATATGCCCTTTTGGTATCACGGGATAAACTACAATGGAACAGAAAATATGGTAGTTCTCCCGCAGGTCCATTACCATAGCTGTTGCTTCTTCTACCCCACCTTTCATATAAACCGGAGTAACCATCGTATTGGTATTGCCAATATCAAACCCTCTTTCTTTCAAACCTTTCTGCAGTTTCATGGCATTGCTCCACAGTTTTTCTTTCAATTCGGGTTGGGTCTGCAGCAACTCCAGGCGTTTCAGGTTTCCGATCACGATTGGCATCGGTAAGCTCTTGGCAAATATCTGTGAACGGATATTGTAGCGGATAAAATCAATAATCACTTTATCCCCGGCCATAAAAGCACCGATTGAAGCCATTGATTTGGCAAAAGTTGAAAAATACAGGTCAATCCCATCCTGGCAATCCTGCTCTTCTCCTGCACCAGCACCGGTTTTACCCAAGGTGCCAAATCCGTGCGCATCATCTACTAATATTCGGAACTGGTATTTATCTTTTAAAGCAATCAGCTCTTTTAATTTACCCTGGTCTCCTGCCATACCAAATACGCCTTCTGTAATTACCAGTATGCCGCCGGTTTTTTGCTTTTCAATCAAAGTGGTCGCACGCTCCATCTGCTTTTCAAAATCTTCCAGGTCATTATGCTTAAATACATACCGGTGGCCGGGATGTAAGCGCAAACCATCAATAATACAGGCATGGCTTTCTGCGTCATATACAATCACATCATGTCGGCCACAGACTGCATCAATGGCACTCATGATGCCCTGGTAACCGAAGTTCATCAGAATCGCATCTTCCTTGCTTTCAAACTCAGCCAGTTCTTTTTCCAACTGTTCATGATAATTACTGTTCCCACTCATCATACGGGCACCCATGGGTAAGGCAAGACCAAATCTCGCTGCAGCTTCCGCATCGGTTTTGCGTATTTCGGGGTGATTGGCAAGTCCCAGGTAATTATTCAAACTCCAAACCACCATCTGCTTACCGCGAAAAATCATCCGGCTGCCTATCTCGCCTTCCAGCTTTGGAAAAGCAAAATAACCATGAGCCCTTTCACGATGTTGGCCCAGTGGACCGGAATTCTTGATCAGTTTTTCAAAAATGTCTGCCATATTATCTATTTGTTACTTTGGTAAAAATTTGTTGCAAAAGTAAACTTTTAGCCTCTAAAGGGCAAGCGTATTTATTCACCTTAGCTTACCTTCACAACCTGTTTATTCTTTTTAACAAAAAAAGTGGCTTTCAAAACACAAATTACATCTATGAAAAGATTGATTTTACCGGTATTTGCCTGTTTATGGGCCATTTCCGCCGCAGCGCAAAAAAGTACTACTGAAGCCATTCAACGCCCAAAACTGGTGGTTGGTATTGTAATTGACCAAATGAGATGGGATTATTTATACCGGTTTAACCCGCTTTTTAAATCTAGCGGTGGCTTCAAACGCATGATGGGCGAAGGTTTTTCCTGCGACAATACCCTTATTCCCTATACCCCAACCGTTACTGCCTGTGGCCATACCTGTGTGTATACCGGAAGTGTACCCGCGATCCATGGAATAACCGGTAATGCCTGGTGGGATAATAAACTGATGAAAAGCGTGTATTGCAGCGAAGATAAAACCGTTAAAGGGGTTGGTGGAAAAGGGGAAGAAGAAGGACAGATGAGTCCGCGGAATATGTTAACCACTACCATTTGCGATGAACTGCGGCTGGCTACCAATTTTCAAAGTAAAGTAATTGGCGTGGCTTTGAAAGATCGCGGCTCTATTTTACCTGCCGGCCATTCTGCCAATGCAGCGTATTGGTATGAGGGAAAATCGGGCAACTTCATTACCAGTACCTATTACATGAATGCGTTGCCGGATTGGGTAACCCGTTTCAACAACCGCAAGCTGGTTGATTCACTGTACAGGCTTAATTGGAACACCTCATTACCAGGAGACGTTTATTCGCAATATGCAACAGCAGATATAAAAGATTACGAAAACAAACCTTTTGGCAAAGATGCCACCGGCTTTCCATATGATCTCTCCAGATTTGCAGAAAAAGATTACACCAAAATAGCTACCACCCCATACGGAAATACATTGACCGCTGAGATGGCAAAAGCAGCCGTTATTGCCGAAAAATTAGGTAAAGGTCCTGCCACCGATTTTCTGGCGGTTAGTTTTTCATCGCCGGATTATATTGGCCACTCATTCGGTCCCAATTCCTGGGAAATGGTAGATGATTATGTTCGGCTTGACGATGAACTTGGAAAATTATTCTCTTTTCTTGATGCAACAGTTGGCAAAGGCCAATATACTGCCTTCTTAACTGCCGATCATGCCGTAGCGCATATTCCGGCTTTTATGAAAGAAAATAAATTACCCGGCGGCGTAATGGATGATGCCGGTTCAATGAAAGAAATGAATGCCCGCATTAAAGAAAAATTCGGTGTGGATAATGCAGTTGTAAGTATGTACAATTACCAGGTGTACCTGAACCATCCCAAAATTGATGCAGAAAAAATTGATGACGAATTGATCAAAAAATGGATCATCCAATACCTGAAAAAAAATGAGGCAGTAGCCAATGCATTTGCAACGGCAGATATCATGACAACCCCCATCAATAAAACTTTACGTGAAATGCTGGCCAATGGTTTTAACCCTGCCCGCAGCGGCGATGTACAGTTGATTTTAAAGCCTGGCTATATTGAAGGCAGCGCAACAGGAACCACGCATGGTTTATGGTATCCTTATGACTCTCATATTCCCTTACTATGGTATGGATGGGGCATTAAAAAAGGAAAAACAAACCGGGAAACCTACATGACTGATATTGCACCGACAGTAGCCGCATTATTACACATTCAAATGCCGAGCGGCAGTGTGGGCAAAGTGATTGAAGATGTGATGAAGTAGAAGTAGACAATGAATTATGGACAATTTCATAGGAATGCCATCCCACTTAAGAGTTGGATGGCATTTTTTATGCCACTACCCACCTATATAAAAGAATACAACGTTTACAAAACCAAACAATTTGCACGACCGTATGTTAAACCAGTGAATAGCTGAAAGGGAAACTAAAAAATTACGTCAACGCAAAAAAAATAACCAATATGAAAACAGTTAAAACTTTTGCGGCTATGCTGCTATTGACAGGCTTTTTGTCAACCACTGCCTTTGCGCAGAAAGACATTAAAAAAGAAGTATTGAAAGAACACAAATGCACGGGAGCCTGTAAAAAAGAGGTTCATGCATACGTTCATGGCGAAAAAGGCCACGTATGCGGAGATGCCTGTAAAAAAGCAGCAGACAAAAAAGGAAAAGCCTGAGTACAAAATTGGACCTAATATCTGTAAAAATAAAAAAAAGCCATTATGATTAAAAAAGCCTTGTTAGTACGGCTGGAAGCGAAGCCCGGTAAAGAAGAAGAAGTTGCTAATTTTTTACGTAGCGGCCTGCCACTTGTTCAATCAGAGCCGGATACGATTACCTGGTATGGTATTCAATTAGGAGCCTCTACTTTTGGCATTTTTGACACTTTCCCCCATGATGAAGGCAGAACGGCGCACCTTGCCGGAAGTGTAGCAGCTGCACTTATGGAAAATGCATCTCATTTATTATCGAAAGATCCATTGATTGAATTTGTGGATGTGCTGGCCGCAAAAACAGCCTAACCATTTTACAAGTATTTCAGTTTTATAATTAAAGGCCTGCTGTATGCGGGCCTTTATTTATTATGGTCTGGCGAAAGGTATTTTCTAAGTAATATTAGTCATCGCTATTCGCTTGCTGATATCTATTGCTTCGGTAATAGTCGCTTCAGGATAATCAGACATTTCCAATATTTTAATGGCATTCCTTGTCTTTAACTGTCCGGCTTTTAACAGGTGATCGAAGAATAACTGGTTGTCCTGGATGGTTTCCACAAAATGATACAGGTCATATTCATCTGCAAGCATTTCTGATAGTTCCATATCGTGCGTTGACACCAGTACAATATTGTTAAAGCGGTTCAGGTAAGAGAGAATGGCTTTCCCTGCTGCGATCCTTTCAATAGTATTGGTTCCCTTGAATACTTCATCAAGGATAAATAAATTTTGTTGATCAGGTTTTATCTGGCCGATCAGTTTACTCATCACATCCACTTCTTCCAGGTAATAGCTTCTGCCATCTGTTACACTATCATCAATACGGATAGAAGATGCCAGTTTGAGTATAGGTGCGGAAAATACTTCTGCAAAACAGGTATACAATGTTTGTGCAAGAATAGAATTAATGGCTATTGTTCGCAAAAAAGTAGTCTTGCCCGACATATTCGAACCTGTAATAAGGATACTTTTTGAGGCGATAGTCAGATCATTGGTAACACAATCCTCAATTAAAGGATGATAAACTTTAACAGCCTGCATTTTCTTTGCATCATCAATGAATTCGGGTTCACAGGTTTGCGGGTTACCTGCACGCAATGAAGCAATAGTCATACCTGTATCAATGAGGCCTACATAGGTAAATACTTCGTTAACCGCATCCTGCTTATTTTCAAGTTCGTTGATGATACTGTAAAAGACATGTAGTTCAATCAAAAAAACAGCTTTCATTAATTCTAAAAAATAATAATACACCTGCGTAAGTTCCGCTGCCATTCCCTGTTGTCCAAAACTCAGAAAGCGCATCTTCCGTTGAAATGTTTTTAGCCGGGAGATGGCCATCATTACTTTTTCTTTTTCAAAAGGAAGTTGTTTGCCGGTAAGTTTATCAGCTACATGAATCAGTTTATTCAACTGCGGTAAAGACCTTAAAAAACGATAAGTATTATTTTTATTCCACAAATGCAGCCCCATATTTAACGCGAACGGAATCATCATCCAGATTAAAAGCACCGGAAATTTTACAGAAAGAAGTAACATCGATATTACAATAGCAGTATCAATAATCAGTAACCTGAACCATTTTGGCCTCTCGGCCAGTTTGCCATTCAATAAACCGGCTATATAATAACTATTGCTGTTATTAAGCGATACCAATATTTCCTGAACCTCTTCCCTCTCGCTCACATTGTCTGTGAAGAACCGGGCTTTATCACTCAGCGATTTTAGTTCTGCAATGTTATTTCCTGGTTTTTGCATCCGGTCAAACAAATATTGCTGGCCCACGTGACTGGTACTCCTGTCAACAAAAGCGAACAGCTCATTAAAATCAATATCTACCCGAGTCTGCTCAGTTAATTGATGGAAACAAGGCTGTTGATTATGGAGCGTATACAACCCGATTTCATCAAAATTAAAATCATCTGTTTTTGGTTTTCCCCAGCCCGCTTTCAACTGATCCAACATTTTTTTTCGCCTGGCCGTCATCCCGCTTTGCATAACAATGATGAAAACAAATACTATGATGAGGATAAAAAACAGGTAGGGCATAAAAAGTATTGTTATGCATTATAATACTTAAATATACATAGCGAACTTCATAGAAACATCCCCGATATTAGTTATACAAAAAATACCGAGCATAAAAAAAGCGCTCAATCCAGGAGCGCTTTCATTAAAATAAATGTTGATGCTTAACCTAATTTTGTTTTCAGGTTCTCATCCAGTGCATCGAGGAATTCTTCAGTATAGAGATAATGTTCCCCATGGTTTACTTTGTTTCCGTGGATACATACCGCAAGGTCCTTGGTCATCTTACCACTTTCTACGGTTTCAACGCAAACAGCTTCGAGTGCATGACAGAAATTAATCAGTTTCTGGTTACCATCTAATTTACCACGGAACTCCAATCCCCTTGTCCAGGCGAAAATGGAAGCAATCGGATTCGTAGACGTTGGTTTTCCTTTCTGGTGCTCGCGAAAGTGGCGGGTAACGGTGCCGTGTGCCGCTTCTGCTTCCATTACTTTGCCATCAGGTGTAATTAAAGTAGAAGTCATTAAACCCAATGATCCAAAACCTTGTGCTACTGTATCACTTTGTACATCGCCATCATAATTCTTACAGGCCCATACAAAATTACCGTTCCACTTCAGTGCGCTGGCAACCATATCATCAATTAAACGATGTTCGTAGGTAATACCTGCTGCTGCATAGGCGGCTTTAAATTCATTCTGGTAGATCTCTTCGAAAATATCTTTGAAACGGCCATCATACTTTTTCAGAATGGTATTCTTCGTAGATAAATATAAAGGCCATTTTTTTGCCAAAGCTGTGTTGAAACAACTCCTGGCAAAGCCTTTGATACTCTCATCTGTATTATACATGGCTAATGCAACTCCATCGCCTTTAAAATTATATACTTCAAACTCCTGAACTGTTCCGTCTTCGCCTTCAAATTTAATGGTGAGTTTCCCTTTACCTTTGGTTACGAAATCAGTAGCACGGTACTGGTCGCCAAAAGCATGACGGCCGATACAGATGGGTGCGGTCCAGTTAGGCACCAGCCTGGGCACATTAGAACACACAATCGGTTCGCGAAATACGGTACCATCCAGAATATTCCGGATCGTTCCGTTCGGGCTCTTCCACATTTGTTTCAGGTTAAACTCTTTCACACGTTCCTCATCGGGTGTAATAGTTGCGCATTTAATACCCACACCATATTGTTTAATGGCATTGGCTGCATCAACTGTAACCTGGTCATTGGTTTCATCACGGTATTCCATGCCCAAGTCAAAATATTTAATATCCACATCCATATACGGAAGGATCAATTTGTCTTTGATAAATTTCCATATGATCCTTGTCATTTCATCCCCGTCTAATTCTACTACCGGGTTAACAACTTTGATTTTTTGTGCCATTGAATAGTTGTTTTGGTTAATGTAAAAAACGAGCACAAATGTAGTACTTTCTACCTTTTGAAGGGATAGCAAACATTAGGCACATTTTTACCGTATATTTATTATGAAATCTCTATCAATATTACCGGTTATCCTGCTGTTTCAGTTTATTGGCCTGTTTGTGGTACCGGGTTGTGCAAAAGAGGGTAACAATATGATAACGGCTATTGCTACAGATAGCCTGTCTAAGTCATATCTGGCTTTGGGCGATTCTTACACCATTGGTGAATCTGTAAGCATTGCAGAAAGATTCCCTGCGCAAACAGTTGCGCTATTAAATAGTCATGGCAGCAAGGTAGCAGATCCTCAATACATTGCACAAACAGGTTGGACAACACTTGACCTGCAGAATGCCATCAGCAAAGCGAGCCTGAAATCAAAATATGATGTGGTAAGCCTTTTGATAGGTGTAAACGACCAATACCAGGGATTGGATACTACTGGTTACCGGATTCATTTTACTCAGTTATTGCAAAAAGCTATTCAGTTGGCAGGAAACCAAACATCACATGTGTTTGTCGTATCCATCCCCGATTATAGTGTAACTCCTTTTGGTGGTGGCTCGGCAAAGATAAAAAAGGAAATAGATGCATTCAACAATATCAACAAGCAGGTAACAGCGGCCTTTCAGATCAGTTATACGGATATCACCACAACGAGCCGGATGGCGGCAAATGATCAGTCATTCACAGCAAATGATGGGCTGCATCCATCAGGCAAACAATACGGGCAATGGGCAATACTATTAGAGGCGGTTATGTTGCCGGCGGTAAAATGATAAAGCATCTTACACACTAACGATCAAAACAGGAATCGGCAATGCATGTCTCACATCTTCAATCGTTTCACCAAAAATATAATCTTTCAATCCGGAATGCCTGTGGGCCCCCATTACCAGCATATCTGCGTTGGATTCTTTTACAATACGGATGATCTCTTTTACCCTGTTGCGATAGCCCAATGTAAATTCGGCTTTGTATCCCATTTGAATTAACTGCATGGCATAATTCTCCAGGCGTTGTTTGTCTTTTCGTGTCTCATCATCATCACTTGCTTCCCCTGAATAACGGGCAGATACACTTTCTACTACATGTAATAAAATATAGGTAACCGAGGTATGTCCCTGTGCAACTGCATGGGCGATCAGTTTTTCATCGGAAGCCGAAAAATCCAGTGAGATGGCTATCCGGCTGTTTTGTTTTACTGAAAGATTTTGTAACTGTATTGTTTCGCCATGCATGGTAGCCCGTTGTTTTAACCTCCGTTTTTTAATCATAGGCAAAAAAGTCATGACAAGAAAAAGGCAAACAAAAGCAAGTATAGCCAGGACCAGTACTGTTTTCCAGTACCACATCGTTCCGGACTCAAAAATTTTTATAGTTTCCTCCCCTACTAACTTCACATTTAAAAAAACGAGTATTATAGCTACTAACCATGCAGCTATTTTTGTATAGGTTTTGATTGCGAATTCGCCCATGGTTGCTTTATCACTTACAAAATGTATCAGGGGTATTACGGCAAACCCCAACTGTAAACTCAAAACCACCTGGCTGAATACGAGTAGGTCATCTATTTTTTCTTCTCCATAAATTAAAATCACCAACACGGCCGGAATAATCGCGATCAATCTGGTAAGCAATCTCCGCAACCAGGGATTGATGCGTAACTGCAAATAGCCTTCCATTACTATTTGCCCGGCAAGGGTACCTGTTAAAGTTGAACTCTGGCCTGCCGCAATCAAAGCAACGGCAAACAGTATTGGTGCCAGTTTCGAGCCAAGTAATGGCTCCAATAGGCGGTGTGCATCCTGAATATGGGCAACTTCCGTATTACCCGAGGTGAAAAAAACACTGGCGGCCAATATCAAAATGGCCGCGTTCACAAAGAAAGCGGCATTAAGCGCGATTGTACTATCTATCAGGTTGTATTTAATGGCCCGCTTTATACCTTTGGGTTCATTGCTTATTTTTCTTGTCTGTACCAATGCAGAATGTAAGTATAAATTATGTGGCATCACCGTTGCACCAATAATACCTACTGCAATATATAAGGCTTCATGATTTAATGCAGTAGGCATAAATCCTTTTATTACCTCGCCTAAATGAGGTTTGGCAAGAATGATCTCTATTAAAAAAGAACACCCGATAATCGCTACTAATGCAATAATAAAAGCTTCCATTTTACGGATACCGTAACGCTGTAAAATGAGAAAAAGAAAAGTATCCAATACGGTAATCACAGTACCCCATATTAAGGGCAGCCCTGTTAAGAGATAAATACCAATGGCCATTCCCAATACTTCTGCTAAATCGCAGGCCGCGATGGCCAGTTCGGCCAATATATATAAGCAAAAATTTATTAGTGGTGGATAAGCTTCCCGGTTTGCCTGCGCAAGGTCACGCCTCCTTACAATTCCCAACCTTGCACTCAGGCTTTGTAATAAAAGTGCCATAAGGTTACTCATCAATAATATCCATATTAACTGGTAACCGAACCTGGCACCACCTTGCAGGTCGGTGGCCCAGTTACCCGGATCCATGTAGCCCACACTAACCAGGTAAGCCGGTCCTATATAGGCCAGTATCCTGCGCCAACCTTTTCTGGGAGAAGCAGTAGTATCAACTGTTTCGTGAACATCGCTTAAAGAATGATCACTATGCGGCCTCATCATCATGTTATACTTTTTTTACAAATAAAGCCTGTGCCAGCTGCTGGCTGATGGTAAAGGCATTCTGGTTTTTTATCTTGATCTCAATAGAATGATCGAAACTGAATTTTCTTTTTACTTCCAGTTTGGTTCCGATACCAATATGTTTATGCTTCAACAGTTCCAGTAATTCGGTGGATTGGCTACCTACCCCGCTCACTTCTGCCATTTTATTCAAGGCAAGGTCAATCAGGTTGATATGTTGCTGTACTGCCATTTTACCATGGCTATCCGGTATGGGATCTCCATGTGGGTCGAACTTGGGATGGCCGAGAAAAGCGTCCAGTTTCTCTACTAATTTTTTGCTGCTGATGTGTTCCAGTTCTTCCGCTACTTCGTGTACTTCATCCCATCCGAACTGCAAGGTATCTACCAGGAAAAATTCCCATAACCGGTGTTTACGTACAATACCGAGGGCAAGTTTTTTACCCTCGGCACTTAACCTCACCCCTTTGTAACGTTCATAGCTGAGTAATTTTTTTGCTTTCAGCTTCTTCAGCATATCGGTAACTGATGCAGCTTTGGTATGCAATTCGGCAGCTAATTCGTTGGTTGATACGTTCTCATCCCCTTGTTGCAGGTGAAAAATAGCCTTAATATAATTTTCTTCTGTGATAGAAAAACTCATACACTCTAAAATTAAATTTAGACAAATCTAAAAATAATAATTCATAAAAAATATACCTAATCTGTCAGTTGTGCCGAAAACTGTATTTTTATACAAAGAATGATTATGAAAAAGTGGTGGCCCCTCCTCCTGCTGGCGATTATTGCATTACCTGGCTGCGGCGATAAAAAAATTGACCTTTCCGGGGAAACCCCACTGAAAGCGGCTGATTTTACAGCGGCATTTCCAAAACTCAACCTGCCTTTTTCAGTAGCCGATACCAATATTACCAAGGTAGCCGATACCATTACCATAGGATATAAAGCTTTTCTACAATTTTTTCCTGACAGTTCCCTTACCCATATTGTTGGTAACGACAAAAAAATTGTGATTCATCCTGTTGGTAAGATTGAGAAGGAAAAAGAAGTGTATTTACTGGTGAATTTCACAACGCAGAAAAAAGTAACCAGGTTCGCAGTATTTGTCACCGATAAAAAAAATAAATACCATGCCTCCAAAGAACTGTTAAGTTCAGCCATGGAAACAGAATATACCCATGCTGTTTCCATAAACAGGGAACCCACTTTTCTTATAAGTAAAGAAAAAATGGGTAAAGAGAATGTGGTACAGTTTACAAGAACAGGCTGGGTATATAACAGTGTGGGTATTTTTATGGTTGTGATAAATGATTCGAATGAAGACACGAAAAAAGCGAATATCATCAACCCGATAGATACACTTCCGCGAAAAAATAAATATAGCGGTGAGTATGTACAGAATAAGAAAAATTTCATTTCCATCCGCGACAGTAAAAAGCCCGGGGCCTATTTATTCTTTGTGCATTTTGAAAAAAATGAAGGCAGTTGTACAGGAGAATTAAAAGGGGAAATGAAAATGAAAAATGCGACTACCGCCCAGTATACCGGCAATGGCGACCCATGTATTGTTGACTTTAGTTTCGAGGGTAATGCGATTACTTTAAAAGAGCAGGGAAGTTGCGGTAACCATCGCGGTATCAAGTGTTTCTTTGACGATACCTTCCTCAAAAAGAAAGACCCCAGGCCCAGCAAGAAAAAATAACGGCTACTTTTTGTATGCGTTATTTTTTACATTCATTTCTTACCAAAAAAGCAATGTGTATAAAGTACATTTTATATAAATAGGCCTATATTGCACCCCGTTAATTAAACAAGCAATTATGAATTTTCGAAACTACCATGTTCCTTACCAAATCAATGAACAGTATGCAAAAAAAGCTGCTTACTTCTCAATGGAATTTGCCATTCATCAACCGTTAAAAATATATAGTGGCGGCCTGGGATTTCTGGCTGGCTCACATTTACGGAGTGCTTATGAATTACGTCAGAATATGGTGGGCATCGGTATTTTATGGAAATATGGATACTATGATCAAACACGTAACCAGGACCAGACATTGCAGGTTACTTTCATGGAAAAAAATTACAGCTTTCTGGAAGATACCAATATCAAGTTCCAGATATTAATACATGAGCACCCGGTTTGGGTAAAAGCCTATTACCTCAATCCTGAAACATTTAACAGTGCCCCTTTATTTTTATTAAGTACCGATCTTCCTGAGAACGATTATGTTTCGCAAACCATTACACATCGTTTGTATGATGCAAATGTAGCTACCAAAGTGGCCCAG
>JAYTOS010000018.1:0-1849 GCA_043747705.1 Bacteroidota bacterium | reverse complement strand
GCGCTTCTTATGCAGATTTGGACAACGATGGGGATTTGGATTTGGTAGTAAACAATGAGAACCAGCCGGCGTTTGTGTACCGCAATAACAGCAGGGAGCAGACAAAGAATAATTATATTGGCATCAGTTTAAAGGGTACGGGTAAAAATACTTTAGCTGTTGGCAGCAAGATAAAAGTGTACAAGGGCGGCGAGATATTTTCACGCGAGGTATTTCCTACACGGGGGTTTCAATCTTCGGTGGATTATAAACAGATCATCGGTTTGGGATTGAATACGACAGTAGATTCGATGATTGTAATATGGCCTGACCGCACGTATAGTAAGTTAGATCATCCGGTGCTGAACAAGGTTCACGTACTACAGCAACCAACTGTTGCAGGCAGTGTATATAATTTCCAATCAGCGGCTGTTGTTCCTTTACTGGAGGCGGTATCTACTGCAATGGAAAAGCATACGGAAGATGATTACACAGATTTTTATACAGAGCGCAATTTACCGGAACTGCTATCGCGGGAAGGTCCGAAAATAGCTAAAGGAGATGTGAATGGGGATGGGTTGGAAGATGTATATATCGGTGGCGCCAAGGGGCAGGGCGGACAACTATATCTGCAAAATAAGGAAGGCAAATTTGTAAAGAAAACTGAACCAATATTTAAAGAATTTGCAGCTTTTGAAGATGTGGCGGTATTGTTTTTTGATGCAGACAAGGATGGCGATCTGGACCTGTTTATCGGAGCCGGCGGCAACAATGCAGCACCCAATAGCCGGGAGATACAACACCGTTTATATAAGAACGATGGTAAAGGAAATTTTACATTGGATGCCGCAGCCTTTGCCAATAACAATATGAACATATCGGTAGCAGTGGCCTATGATTTTGACGGAGATGGAGATGAGGACCTGTTTGTAGGCAGCCGCAGTGTACCGTTTGCCTATGGCGTTACGCCGCAAAGTTATTTGTACTTAAATGATGGGCAAGGTCATTTTACTGATGTGGCACAACAGCTAAACCCTGGCATAGGAAACGCAGGGATGGTAACAGGTGCTGTTTGGGCAGATGTGCTGGGTGATAAGCAAAAGGAACTGATCATTACGGGGGAGTGGATGGCTACCCGGATATTTCAATACAAGAACAAAAAGTTTGAGGAACAAAAAAATACGAACCTCACCACACTTTCGGGATGGTGGCAAACCATTGCGGCGGCCGATGTAAACGGCGACGGATTGCAGGATCTGATAATCGGCAATATCGGGGAAAACTTTTACTTGCGACCGGATGAGCAGAATCCGGTAAAGCTGTGGCTGAATGATTTTGACGGCAATGGCAATATGCAGCAGTTTTTAACAAGAACGGTATTGGGAAAAGATATGCCGGTGTTTTTAAAACGGGAGATCACAGACCAGTTTCCGGGTTTAAAGAAACAGAATTTGCGGCACAGTGATTATGCGAGTAAATCGATACAGGATCTTTTCAGCAAAGAAGTAATGTCCAGGGCTGTACAAAAAGAGTTTACCTATTGTAAATCGATCGTAGCTATTAATAATGGCAACGGCAGTTTTAGAGTAGAGCCATTGCCGGTGGCAGCACAGTTGAGCAGTGTAAATGCGGTGTACAATACGGATGTAAATAACGACAATAAGCCGGACCTGATACTGGGTGGAAACCTGTTTGGTTTTCCTCCGCAGTTTGGGCGGTTGGATGGGAGTTACGGAACGGTACTGCTCAACAATGGCAAAGGGCAATACAGTAATGTAAATTCCAAGGAATCAGGATTGAATTTAAATGGAGAAATAAAAGACATCAAAGAGATAAAAGTAAAAGACAACCGGTATGTATTGATTGTACA